>JAIOPP010000006.1 GCA_021413845.1 Planctomycetia bacterium
AGCAGCAGGTCGACGTCACGCACCCTTTGCCCGTAGCATTGGGCTGCGGTGATGAGCGAGACTTTTTGTTGGGGATCGTCAAGCGCCCCCCACTCGTCCGCAATCATGCTGGACAGTTGTTGTGCTGCGATGTATTCAGGATCGCCAAGTTCACCAAAGACTTCCCTCATGTTGCTCCTTAGTGCTCGGTGAACCTATTGCCGCGATCTATTAGGCGAGTCATCATTGGTCAATCGAGGTTGTCGGCGTCAAAAAACGAAGCTGCTGGACTAAACCCCCGTGGAGGAATCACAAGCACTCGATCCTGATACCCGTTGTTTCGCTCGCAGCTCGTTTCCGGGACGAGCGCACAAGCATGACATGCAGCCCTATTTAGACCCATGTGTCCTTGACCTGACGTGGTGGAGCAAACTGGGTCAGAAGAACACCAAGTTGCCGTTCGCAGCGCCTCCTGCAGAACAGGGACCAGACGGTCGGGATCGCCCATGCGCACGAGTCCGCCTAGGCTTCCGTCTGCGTCCGACGTCGACGTATAGATAAGAAATCCGGCCATCTCGCCTCCTGGGCATGTAGGGGGCATCGCCGAATTTGGCTCTGCGACATATAGTCGTTCTCGTAGCGAGGCTGAGGAATACCCGCACTCCAGCGTCAACTGCCTGATCAGAAGATGAGCGATTGTGTGAACGAGGACAAATCTTGCAGAGGGGCACGACGAACTGTTCCAACCCTCTTGAACCGCGACGTTGAGAAAGTTCGACCGGAGTGGTTCCATCCGCTCATCGACTGCTGTGCGTAACTCCCACTCGCGAACGCGCTCCAGATTCAACTCGATAAAAATGCCTTCGCCGCGGAGTTCGATCGCCGGCAACCACTGCATCGGCCCTCGAGAGATACTCGCAAACTTGGCCTTTGCTGAGTCTATATCTGGATTCTCACGGGAAATCCGACGAAAGCCTTGGAGCGCCGTTACTTCCCTGAGGCGATGGACCTTGACTATCCGATCGAGATAGCTGCGCCATGTTTCTGGCACTTCGACGGCGTGAGCGTCGAAGTTTCCTCTTGGGTTTGATTCCCCTCGCCGCAGGGCCTCGCATTCCGCGAATCGCCGTCCGGATGGCGTAATCCTTGGATCCTGGGAAGCGCTTTCGCCGCGCAGTCGGTCTAAGATTGCCATTACGCAAGTGTCGTCTGTGAAACTTTTCTCTCGATCAAAACCTTGTTCTCGCAGCCGACGCAGCTGCCTTCGAGAAAAGTTCTCCAACTCTGGAGGTGGCAGGTTCTGTTCTGCACGATCTTCGCAATCATCCTCCCATCGACTGCGTAGTTCATCGACATATTCATCAAGTGCCTCCGCCAATGAATCGGTATAGGGCGGGATCGAGATTACGGAGGTAGAAACCGGCAAATGGATGTTGGTGGCTCCACGAAGGAAGACTTTTAACGGTCGCGCACAGCCCTTTGCATCACGGCGGTTCTCCAACCACGGGCGCCACCCTTCGCACCTCTTAGTTCCCTTTAATGCTCTGTCGGCAAATACTCCGCGCAAGGGTTCTTTCACTCCACAGCTGCAAGAAACGATTAAGTCGTCAATGGCGAGAGAGCCGCCAAGCGTCTTGAGATGCATGTAATGGAGTGGTTGTGGTTCAACCTTTGCGGCCTCGTCGCTTACTTTGCGGTGAGCCCACGCATACCAGGGGAAGTCGTCAATGTGTCCGGGATGATCCGGCTCAGGCCCTTCGGCATCGTGATGACAGACGACGACAAGACGAGTGGGTACACCAACCCCTCGGCATTGCCGATTGCCGTTTGTGCGTGTGCATTTTGCCTTTCCCCCGTTAAGCGACTCGAATGCGAATCTTTCGCCAAACTCGGGACTGATCTCAGGTGACTCGTTGCTGACTTCTCGGGCCATTCCGATGGCGCTACACTCGGGGCAGTAGAGCCACCGCGGGAAACGGCAGGCTGGAAGGAGAGCTGGAAACGTATTTTCTTGATCGGCCACCGGAGGTGCCTGAAACCACCTCTTGTCCACCAGTCTTTCGAGATCTGGTTCGTGAATAACTTGGCACTTGTTCCTTGCTGGCCAGAAGTCCAGTCCAAGTGGCATCGCTGAATGAAACTGGAAGTCCACCACGGCACCGGTTCCAAAAGTCAAAAGTGCTTGACTCTGACGAATTTCGCCGATTTTTTTGACTTGTGGACGCCGACTCATTCCTTCGGATCTTGAGCGAGCCATTTTTACCCCTTTGTGGCATCAGTTGTAGAGCCATCCTCGTTATCGTCGGAGGACTTCGGTGGTGAAGACAGCACCGGAACGATCTTCAGCCGGAAGCCGGTTTCCGGTTCAACATTCCGCATTGAGTTGGGGGCGCCTTCCAATCCGTCTCGTTCTCGACGAGGAGCGGTCAATTGCCGTAGCAATCGGTTCGGCCCGACATCCCATTGCATGCCAGAACCATATTTCGCATTGGACGAATATAATGCAGCCCATTTTTGCCAACGTTGAAGCCTATCTTTGACTTCCTGTTTTGTGACAGCCGCCTCGCGGGGGTCCTGTGCGATTACTCGATCAACGACCGGCTGTACCAGCGACCAAAGATGATCGATATTGGCTGTGCCCAATGCTAATGGATCCGCGACAAGTGAACCATCTAAATGACGCAGGATAGCGATCAATACCGCCGATAGCGCTCGATCACGCGTCGGTGACGACCAGGGAGTTACACTTGTTGCCTCTACCTCCCGGTAAAATGCCTCGTGATACGGCACAAACCTCTCATAATGCGAGCGGTCGCGAGAACGTGTCCAATTGAGAAGGGTTATGACAAGGCCTGGAAACTTTCGTCCGACGCGACTCGACGCTTGGATATACTCCGCTGTGGTCTTCGGTTGTCCCTGTATCATCATTAGGCCAAGCCGGTCGACGTCTACGCCAACACTGATCATATTGGTTGCCAACAGAACGTCGATTGCGTTGCCACCCGAAGGAGGCCGGTATGGCTGTTGAAGAAGTTGAAGTATCTTCGGGATATCAGCAGACTTAAGCCGGCTGGTCAATTCTTGCGGCTGAGAAAGGACTCGGACCGGATTGATGTGACCGAGGCGCTGTCGTATTTGCGCGAAGCTCTTCATGTAATTCGGGACGTCGTCTTGAGCGAGAACGTTTCCCCCGGCAAGTTCCCGGATGCTATTGAAGTAGCTCACTAGTGTCCAATATGGATCTCTCACATCGTCCGGCAGCTCGCTGACTAATTGTGTAAGAGCTCCACAACATCGCAAAAATAATTGCTTCCCGGACGTGCCGGGCGCCATCAGGCCTAAGTATGTGCGCCCAGGAAGGTCCGGGGCAACCTGTGCAAAAAAGGACTCTCCCGCAGTCAGGGCTGGTGGCGGAAATTGGCGGACCTTTCGTTGAAATAAGTTCCACACCTGTTCATCGGCTCGCCTGATAGTCGCCGTCGAGCCGATCACCTTGGGAGTACGTCCTGCATTGTCACGCGCCAGAACGTCAACCGCAGTCTCGAACAGGCCGACCATGGTACCCAACGGTCCAGAGATCAGGTGGAGCTCGTCCTGGATGATCAAATCCGGAGGTGGGAGGTGCGCCGCAAACGATAAGCGTCCAAAGAGCGAGCGGGTGTCGGCATTCCAAGTCAAACGAGCGAATTTATCAACCGTGCCAATTACGACGGAGGGTGGTTCGTCGTAAATCTGCTCGTCCACGATCTGCACTGGCAAACCGGAGTCCCGACGGAATGGACAATTTCCCTTAAGTGGCGCCGGTAGTCGGCCTCCACATTGAAAAACAAGCCGAAGTCCTCGGGCATTCAACTCATCCGGCGAATTAATGGTTTTGCCCAGGGAATCGGTGATTCGCATGCGAGAAACATCTATCGCGTTACCACACCATGGACAATCGCGAATGTGTCTTAAGTCAGATCCCGATTCAGGTTCATGCCCGTCTTTAAGGCGCGTCAGGATGCTGTATGCGCCCTCTACGACGTCCTCGCCGGTGCCAATGTCTCTGAAGCGGTTTGGTGAGGAATTGCCACCGATCCACAATCCGATGACGAAGGGGGTTAGTCCAACATTCAGTGTCTGATTACGAATGTCTCGTTTTTGTTCGCGAATTCCTTCGCAAGCGCAAATAAGTCTCGTGGCTCTTTCGAACTGCTGAGTTGTTAGAAGGCGAAGCGTATACCGTGTGATGACACTAACGCCAGCGCCCAGATCCGGATTTGTCGGTTCGCGTAAACGGCGATGAAAAAGTGTAAAAGCCGTTAGCCCCAGATATGCTTCGGTCTTCCCGCCGCCGGTCGGAAACCAGATCAGGTCCATCAGCTGTCGTTCTGTGGGGCGTTCACTAGTAGTGTCGCCACTAGATGAACTTGGCGCATCGACTCTTAGATCGGGAACAGCAATCGAGTTAATCGTCATCAGCAGGAACGCCAGCTGAAACGGTCTCCACTTGGCCGGTGCCAATGTATCCAAGTCTTCGATCGGCTTTCCTGCTCGACGTGCGCTCTGTAGCGCAGCCATCTGCTGCTGCTGAAACATTGCTTCATTTGCCAATCGAAAGCATCGAAATGCAATGGGGTTGGAACGCAGAGTCTGAATGCCAGCTCGCATCCTGGCGAGCACTTCGCGACCAAGTACGTCAATATTCGGAACCGCAGCTCGTTCGCGTACAGAATCACTTTGATCTGGATCGCGTATTTCCGCGACCGCTTCATCAATTTCTAACCGACGGTCTTTCAGCCACGCAGCATAGGTACAACACAGTCCTTCGAGGGCACCGAGGATCCAGTCGTCATTACGCGCCCCGGCAAGATATTTCATGATAAATATATTGTCAGGCTCTTCCTCTCTGAAGTCGTCGGGCAGCGCAGATCGAAGCGCACCTATTAGCTTAGCAGACTTATCGTCATCCTTGGAGTTGAAGAGATCGTAGCGCAATTCCGGCACCTTGAACTGAGGAACAAACTCAGTCCAGATACGTGTTGCAGTCCGATGTGTCGGGGAAGTGCGTTGCCAGTCTGCCGCACAGCCGTGACCTGTGGCAAAGTCGCGAGCATGCCGATATAGGAGAAGATGCTGTACGTAATCGGGATCTGACGTCCGGCTCGCCCCCGCTGGAGACTCGACAAAAACCTCCTGTTCTTCGCTATCCGTTGGGAAAGCTTCGATTTTGGGCTGGAAAATCGTGTTGCATTCTCGCTCTTGCCAATCGGTTGCGGATACTTCATTTCGGTTCACGAGCGTTGCCGTAATCAGTTTCGGCTTATTTGGCCCATGGTCATGTTGCCGAAGATCCAGTTCAACACGCGAAATCGGCCCCGTTTCCCCGTCAAAAGGATACAGCTTTTTGTCTTGGGCTCCGACGCAGATCAATTGCGTTGTCGAGAAGCCAACTCGCTTCCAAGTCTCACGTTTCTTTGGGTTTGCTTCTTCTGCGGCCTTGGCGGTTCCTTCGGCGGTAACGCCCAGAGGAACTTCCGTCGTTTTTCCGAGACCTTGCAAGAGTCCACCGAGAAGCGGCTCGCTTGGCTTTTTCGTTTTGCCGTCCGTTAATGTCGTATTCTGTGAAGGCTCATCCGGAGGTGTGTGAATGTAAATCGCGGCCGATATCCGCAATTGAACCGCGGTCACTTCGTGTCTGACATGAAGCGTTAGCCCCATGGCCGAAGGCCACATGGCATTAATCAAAGATGGAATGCCCTCCAAAGAGGACTCATTATCGCCCTCTTGCAATTCATCGTTTTGCTCAGTATCCGTAGCAGAATTCATTGGCCGGAGTGAACCGCAGATGTAGGTCCTAGAAGGCGGGTCAGCCAATACCTCATCGTCGACGCCAGGTCCTACCGTTGACTTACGAAATTCTTCAACCAGTGAAGTACGCGCGGTCAGGTATCCTGTCATGTTCATCGATTGCCTATCCTTTCAATGCACCCTGAAAGTTCCGGTAAGAGCACAAAGGGGAATGCCGGGTTTCCCGTAACAAATGTTCTCACATCTATAATCCGGACGGAGTACTGGCAATTAAGGGCGTCTTCGACTCCAAGATGTTTGCGCACGAAGTCGGCGAACTCGACAGTAAATCCAGGTCCAAACTTCCACGTTGATGCTAATCCCGCAACCTCGAGGCCGAATCTGCCATCACCGGCATAGTGAATGCGAAGGCGTCCAAGCCGGCGGAATTCACGCCATAGCGCCTCCTGCATTGCGACGAATTCTTGCTGGGCCACAACTTCGGCGGCGTCATTCAATCCGCCAATATCGAAGAACTCGAATTTCCAATTGAAGACATTCGGGAGCCAGTAGCTACCCGAGCATCGATAAACTTCTCGACGTGCTCGGGTAGCGGCAACATAAGCCAAGCGACATTCCTCGGGGTCGGAACTTCGTTGATCGAGAATGCGATCAAGGTTTGCGATTACTACGACATCAAACTCGCGGCCTTTAGCTTGATGGATCGTTGAGATCCATACTTCTCCTGCCTGAGGTTGCTCCCGCAAGTCAGTGGGTACAACCGGGTTTCGATCAATACCCTCTATGATGTCGTTTAAAAGAAACCCATTTGCATTAATGCTGAATGCAGTAGTTAGCCAGTCTAGGTTTTTCGATGCCTCGTTAACAGTACGCGATACTCGCGTCGCGTATGCCTCGAGGAACCCGGCGCGTGTATACCTTTCGGTGGTGTTCAAACTCCCAAATACGCGCCCAATCCAGCCAGGATACCCTCTGCCATCAGATTCTGCCACAACCTTAAGCGGCCTATTGAACCGCTCCTTCAATATCGAGCACCCTACCTCAAGCTGTCGTACTTCCCGATTGGTTCGAGCCAAAATGGCGACACGCGTCTTGCGCGAATCTTCGTTAGCCAATTCTAGAGGATCTTCGAGGACTGGCTGTTCCTCAAGTAATGACCGGAGCATATTTCGATCCGGATGCTCTCCGGGAAGTTTGTTTCCAGCTTGGTCATCCATCGCAGTCTGCAGGTTGACCATTAGACGTTTGCAGGAGTGACTGAATCGGAACTGTTCTGTAAAAGCGAGCAGTTCAAGATCATTGTAGATGACTTTAAGCTCACGTATCAGCCAGAAGGCATCCATAGACCGCTCTTCGAGCGGCATGCCTTCTAGCGCGAATCCATAGATCGCCTGACGAAGATCGCCAAGGATCAGAACTCCATGCTTTGTACCGCTCAATGCGCTGAGCAAGTTGCGAATTAAGCGCGCCCGTACCCCGACGACATCTTGGACTTCGTCTATGACGACCAGCCGCACTCGCTGTCGAATGAGCCGCACTGCTTCAGCTTGCACTTCAGCACCCTTGCCACCTTCCAATATCTGTGCCAGCAAACGGACATTGGCGTCATACCCTGTTTGCGCGCCGTTGGAAAGTAAAGAGCCTAAAAGTACACCTGTGAGTGAGTCGAGAGTAGAGATACGAGGATGCTGGTAAATAGCGCCCTCTCGCCGCACCATTTCTAACGCCAGCCGCTGGCTCAATTCTGCAGCTGCTGCTCGCGAGAAGCTCACGACCAAGACCGTGCTAAGATCGCCACGCAGATGATTGGGACCGGCAAGTTGTACGAGCCGTTGAATTACGGCATGCGTCTTGCCTGTGCCCGGCGGCGCAATTACTAGTTGATGCTCGTTCACTTGCGCCAATATGACGCGGTTTTGTGGGGTGACGAGCGACGCACATGCTCGGGAGGGAGCGTCTGACAGAGAAGTCGGCTCGTCACATACGGGTTGCAAGGTTACGGGTGTGTCATCAAGAGTGCGAGGAACCGGCGGAAGAAGGAATCGATGAGCGTCACAGATACCTAGGTAAGGATCCTTAATCGCGATCCGAAAATCCTGAAAGTGCTTGCGCTCAGCCCGCTGCGAATCCGTTAAGTCCTTCATCACTTCGCCACGCCGCAACATCCAGAACAGACGGATATACTGGTACAGCTCCTCCCAATTGAGGGCTTGCTGGAAACGAGTTACATCGGCCTGTATGCGATCATAGCTGACTACATTAAGTCGAACCTGGATATTGGTCTGAAAGTCATCCATGAGTCGACCTGCTTGTGCCCGGTACTAACGCAAGTGGAATGCGACTAAGTTCAACTTGTTCCCGGGTCTCTTGATAATTGTCCAAGCCGTCAAGTTGTATCCGACCGATTGCCATTGCAGTGACATATAAATATTCATCTAGGCCAACTCGTAATCTCACATCGTAGGGTATGGCGCTTCGTAGATCGGGATCACGGCGGTGTACTACTGGCACCGATAATATTTCCAGCGGCTCATATTGCCCTCTGTCGGGTACGTAGCCGACTTCTAGAACGGCTTGCGGCGCAGCCAAGTCGGTTACCCGATACTTGTACTCTCGATAGGTTAGCTCTCCGCTTCCTCGCGGAAACGGTTGCCCTTTGCGAAGCACATAGTGGAGTCGATCATCGAATTGCCGTATAGCGATATCTGCTGATAGGGCTAGTTCAAAACCACGCTCGGCGAGAATTGCACATCCTCTGACAGTGGCCCGCTGCCTATTCTCTACAACCAACTCTCGCGCTTGCGGCCAAATCATTTGCAGCTTCTTGCGTACCATTGCTGACTGCGGCGGTCCGCCCACAAGCAGATAGTGTGCAACATCTTCAATCGCTAAATTGGCGCTACGCGTAGTTTCTATCGCGAGCCGGCGGACTTTGTCGACAAACCAATCAAGGCACTCTTCAATCATCGGCCCCGTCAACTTGAAGTATGGATAGAGTTCCGGCGGGGTATCCTGTTGCCAAAAGTCAGTATTGTTGGCCAGCGAGCCCGTAGACAGATAGGCTATTTTCCCGCGCTCCAGACGACTCAGTATCGAGCTTTGTATGCTCCGATTCGCTGAGTCAAACCAAGACTGAGCATCTGGGCATCGGGAAAGCGCCTTTGAAAGGATCCGCAAGTCGAGGTCCCGGCCGCCAAGACCTGAGCTCCGGGCATTTACGTTTAGGTCCTCGATGCGGTTTGGTGAGCGGGCGCAACGCACGATTGTGATATCTACAGTTCCGCCGCCCCAATCAATCACACCGACTGGTCCCTCTGGAAAATCGCCGTGTTGAATCGCGGAATACACCGCCGCAGTTGGCTCATAGACAAACTCAACTTGTGATATACCAGCGCCTCTCGCAGCTCTGAGTAGGGCTTGCCGATGGGCGGGAGGGAACTCCACGGGAGTGGCAATCACGGCTCCGAGCATGTCCGGTGCTGGACGGCCGCCGAAAAGCTGCTCAATCAATGATTTCAAGAAGCGAGTGACAAGTTCTTCGGTATGAAACGTTTTCGGGCCTATGCGAAGTTCCGGAGCTCGGCCTAATTGCGGCTTGAGTCCGGTGATGATTAGGCTATTGTCACCATCCGTTAGAGACGCCTTTAGCGCATCGAAGCCATATCGATAGGCATCTTGGAAATAAGAGATCATTGACGGTATTGGAAGATCGCCGGTCGGTCCTCCGAGTGTTTCAGCAAAGCGCTGCTGTTCGATCATTGCGGAGGCTGAATTCGTTGTTCCGAAGTCGATCCCAATCCAGAGCATGTTCCCTGCTCCTCTCATTTCCATAAGCGTTGGCACTTAGAATGTCCATTGACTCGTTCGCTAAAGGACGCCGGTCAAGAGGCTTTAATTGGGTGTCCTAGGCCGCCAATCTGTTGCCACAGGATTTCGTCTAACTGATTCCAGATTCCTGCGAGATGACGAGGTTCTCGCTCCCCTCGCACAACTTTTTCAAGCATGCTTGCCATGAGCTCCCATGTTTGACGAAGGTCCATTCCCAAGCCATCCAACGCATGTTGACGAATTTGGGCGAGTTGCCGATCCGAGCGATGTGTTAGACGTTCGTAGTCTTCCTTTGTCGTTCTCAACTCCTTCTCTGCTTGCGCCATCGTAGTCTGAAGAACGGAGTAAGAATGTTCCAGTTGCGCCCGTCTCGTTGCTTCTGCATCGCGTTGCTCCCGAGCGCTGTTCAAATCACTCCTTAGCTCCGATATGCGTGATTCCTGAAGTTGCAGCGAGATTTGTAGCTGACCGATTTCTTCCTGAAGTGATTGCCTTTCGTGCCGCAGAGCTTTTAGCTGGTCACTTGTGGTCTGCTGATTTCGAGGAAGTGAACGGAGGAAAGTGAACAACGCGTTTATGCTGGCCTTCACGGGCTCTGGGAGGTCTGATAACGCTTCCTCCCACGCGCCTACTGAGTTCTGCTTTACGGAGTCAGCGAATGCAGGTTCGGCATCGAGACCGGTGAGTTGTCGAGAGGGATCGAAGTTCGCGATGACGTTTGTCGAGATTGGCCGCAGCAGTTCGCCGAACTGCCGGATAAGCTCTGTGCCAATTGGGGCTTGACGGATTTTAGAATTGTACTGACTCGAAAAAGGAGAGAGTTCGCTGAGGCACATCAGCAGCGGAACGATGCCACGTATGCCGCTGTGATCAATCTGGCAAATCCTATCCAGATACGGTTCCGCAATATCGCGTCCGCGTTCGTGCTTAAATGAAGTAAAAGGCGTCAATAAATCCAGTGACATTTGTGCCCATGCGTCGCACCAACAGGGGTCGCTACGGCGGTCAATTGCCCGATCCCAAACTCGCACTCCTAGAAAGGCAAAGTCATCGTTGAGTTTCTTTCTCAAATCACGTAGTAGTGGCTTCGAGAACCGAAAAACCTCTGCCGAATGTCGTTTGCCAGGGGATGCTGCTTCTAAGTCGTTAGAAACCAAGCGACAAACGATAAGATCGTGAAGCAGATAGCGATGGGCGTTCGGTGCTTTACTGAGAAGTAATCCCCGAATAGCCGCTTCCGTCGAGACGGAAGTGTCGAGCATGCCGAGCGCTTGCGAAAAGAGGCCGAAAGCATTGTCATGCAGCGCGGCAGCGCTACCAATGCGGGCGACGAGTTGCTGCAAGGGATCCTTGCGGAAGCGGTCTCGTACTAATAGATCCAAACGGCGGATGGAATCTTTCAGTGGATCCCCGCCAGTTACGATTCGCTCCTCGAGCTCATTTAAAAGTAGTTCAATGTCACCGGGGGCACTTGTCGTAGTTGGGAATGTTTCGGAATCTGTCACGTTGTTTCTCTTGCAAGCGGTCTGTTTGTGCGGTGCTCATACCCCTGCAAAAAGCGCAGGAAATCAGCCCGGCACGGGAAGTATGGTTGGACAAAGTGTTCGTTAGAGCGGTGCGTTACCGAAGCCGCAGAGCCGGAGTCCGTCTTAAGGCGATTCGCGGCGTCCGCAAGTGCCTTCAGCCATGTTCGTTCCTCTGATGTACGAGATTCATCAGAGGCCGCCTGAGATAGCGTGGCTTTCCAAGCTGCAAGGCGGTTTCTGAGAGGCGGCTCTGTGTAAAACTGCAGCTGAATTGCCACCGTTCCGACTTCAGCAAGTATGCCAGCAGGAACATTCTCAGGTTGAATCAATGAAACACGCGCCGCGGTTCGCGGTGGATCGTCGAGGTAGCCCAGTAATGTATCGATCAGTTGATAAAGGATTGACTTTTGATCTCGTATCGCGTCGCGAGAGCGATCGATGAGAGTGTACAGCGAGTATTCGTGCCAAGGTTCGTACAAATTACGAAGAAATCTGTAAAGCAGTGTCGCGTTTGCCAACGCAGGCTCACCCGAAGGCCAAGATTCCAAAAAGTCAGTTAATGGTGTATCTCCTTCAGGTATAGCGGGAGAAAACGCTGTGATATCTAGACTTCGAATCGCGAAGGTTTCACCCTTACGTCTCAGTGCCAGTCGATACTCACCCGGCTCTCTCACACTTACAGAACAGCAATGTATTTGGCGATCAAGGCCGCTGCTGTTCATTTGGACGGGAAAGCGCTCCTCCGACTGTTCTGGTTCACCCGCGGCTAGTGGAATGGCAATAATCTCAAGAGACTCGCCTGCAACAAACCCGCATATTACTTCGACCTCCAATTGGCAAGTAGTCCCACCGGCAAGAGAAGGAATTCCCTGGTGCAGCATCTTGAATCCTAAAACACACGGGCGCAGGTCAAGCGAGATGCCGCCGACTTTTCTTCCGTCGCTCTCCAAGCAAATTGACGAGTAGGGACTTCCCAGCCATTTTTTCTGCGCAGGCGTGTCCTCAAACAGTTCCCTAGGTAGCAGCTTAAGAAGATTGAGGTCGCCAACTACCGGCCCTTGCAAGATTGTCGCGACGAGAAAATCTCGAGGAGTGATCGACTCCCCAGTATTCACGGCGATCTGGACTTTTTGATCCACATTCGGAATGACAACTCGCGCGCAAGGCGTAAAAGTATCAATTAGGAAGGTCCGCAATGCCTCAAGATCCCATTCGTCTTTCCAAAACCACGCTCCCAGTAACGTTAAGTCGGTTCGTTTCAGCAAATCCAAATTCGAAAACGGGAAGCGGTTCGATAGGTAAACCGCCTCGGCAACGACTTGGCCCTCGGAAGGGATTTCGTTGGATGTAGCTTCCCGTAGTTCGAAGGGATTGTGAAGGCCGGAAGTGTCCTCGAGACGGACGCCACCCGGTATTTCCGGACTGCGCGGAAGCGGAGTTTCGAGATTGTACGGTAGCACTACAAACCGCTCGCTCTGTCCGGAAACCCCCAGGGTGCCGCCAGCACCTTCTTCGAGCTCCAGCCAACCATCAAGCGCGATGCGCCGAACGTTGAACCCTGGTTCGGTTAACTCAATTGAGAGAAATGACTCTAGGGGCAATCTCAGCTGCACTCCGCTTGCCGAGGGTATCACGGAAAAGTCGTTCCGAAGGCGTTTGCACGGGACGCGAATAGAAGGCACCGACTCAGCGTCCATTCCAGCAGTCAACTCAACATGGTCAAGTAGTTCTAGAACTTGTTCGGCCTCCAACCGAACATCATCGTGTTGAAAGTCAACACTGAGGCAAAGCAGCGGGGGAGCCCCGAAGAACACCTGTATTCCGGGGTCCGAAAACGCGAAGCTAGAGCTAGAGATTTCGGAAATGTTTGCGTCGGACGGCATCAAGCGCAGGCGCGCAAGTGGGCGACGGCGTGGATCAAAGCTCCAACGCTCGCCCGCGGTGGCCACGGTGGTTTCGCAACCGTTTTGCGGGATTACTTCGTAAACCCGGGATTTGTCTAGGGAAGGATGCGACAAAACTATTTCCTGGCATCGTGCTCCAGCGATTTCAGGAGTTTCTGTCGTTAGCAATATTATACTGCCTTCTTGCGGCAATAGGTGTTGACCAGGGAGGAGTCGCCTTCCTGCTGCAAATAGCGAAGGACATGGCCACCGGAGACTGATTTCTGCCAACGTGGTGGAAGTGCCGGTAGTACCTTGGCGAACGCTGAAGAGAGTTTTACCTCCAGCCGTTGCAGGTGCCCGACAACGCACGTCATGCCAGCCGCGAGAACCTGCATTCGACCAGAGTCGATCAGCACGTCCGTCGACTGACTCGCAGCTGAGAGTAACGCGGTCGTTCTCCCCATCACCTAGCCAAAATCGACTTACATAAAAAACCGGATGGAGTTCGCGGTCTAGCGAAGGCCAAGCAAATAGGCGCAGCCTCGAGGGCGCAGCCCAACTCTGTCCCGAATGTGCGGTCGGTTCTTGTCCGAAAAGGTGTCCGCTGTGAAGCAATTCATCGTCTGAAATCGGACCTACCCATACCCAGGCATCGGGTGTAGACAAGGATCCGTTCGTCCCAATTACCGGTCGCGACTGAGTTCGCAAACGGCTAGGATGTGGCACACAAAAATTGCTACGACTAGCACGCCAACGCATATCGTTATCGATGTGCCAAGCATCTCCAGCTCTTTTTAGGACACCAACAATCTCATCCGCGGTCCGGCCGAGATCGTCCAGAAGCATTACCCTTCGAACGACGTCGCCATCCAGCTGCATTGTCCCGTTGCCAATTGGTGGCGGTCCACTTGAGCGAAGTGACCACGAACCACCGTTGAAACGAAGAACTGCTGCCGGATGTCGCCGAAACAGTATCTGGAGCTGATCGAGGGAGTACGCTTCAATCCCAATCGCTATATGTTTTCTCAGAATCGCTACGATCGCAGCTGGCAGACCGGACAAACCGGTGCCGAGGATATTGCGCGCACGATCTAACAAAGAGTCGACGGTCCAGCCGTCGTCAGGCGGGATTTGGCCGCGAATTAACTTTGCAAGGACAGCCAGTCGAATCCCTGCCTCAACAAGACATTCCCTCAGGGCATTGATAGAGCCAAGTTCTTCTTGACTAACAGTTTTACTAGTCCGAAATGCTTGGAGAAGCGAATCAAAACGTCGCTGAGCGAGATCTCGCGGATCGGTAGTTCGGGCCCAATCACTGAACATCCCGTCTAAGAACTGTTCTGTGAACTCACTCGAAATCCAAACAAGTGCACATTCTCCAATAACCGCTCGCACAAACCAGAAGTGGTGTCCCTCCTGCGTGTAGCAACTCGATCTGCTATATCGATCTAACCAGCCGCGCAAAGCGGCACGGATTGGTAGCTCTCCGGCAAATCGTTGACGAAACGCGAATTGCCTGTTGAGCCTGTCCGGACCCATTCCGGCGAGCAACGGAATGACAGTGTCTTCCCAAAGCCGATAGCTGTGGCCGGCGGCCTGAGTTTGAATTAATAATAGGAACGCCGGTACGTGGCGCTCGTCGAAGCCACCGGCGAGAATTGACGCTTCTAACTCGTTACGCAGCGCTTGGGCATTATGAATAGGCAGTTCTGCTAAACCGAGCCGCCAAAATGCAACAGTACTAACGCCGGACCGGCTGCAATAGTCGCGAAAGGCCGCTTGGAAGGCCCGAGCGATTGCGTCGATTTCCGGCATCGTAGCTAGTCCCCCCTAATTGAGTGCCTCTGATCATAACTACTTTGAAACTGGAAGCAACTTTTTGATAGTCTGCTTGCCAGCGAGCAACCGCCTCCCGCGCATCGAAAAAATCGCCCGAAGACGACGAACTCAACTTAGACGTTGGCCACGTCATTAATTTCGGAAAAGGTGTCAAAGCTTGCCACCGCTGCCGACTTCTGCGGGATCCCGGTCAAGTAGGCGCCGACAGCAAGGAGGTGGCTCGGGGAGCAGGAGTCCACGCTGCGTCAAATGGAAAGACGCATAGCGCGAACGCTGCTTACTCTCCCCTGCGCGGCGAATGACCCATTGGTAATGAGAGCTTCGCGGTCTGAACGAAGGACGGCAATAAAGAAGTCCGGAAGTGGATCTCATCGAGGGCTTCGACGACGGCGTCGTGGAGTCGGTCGAAGTCGGCGGGGACGAAGTTGGCGAGCTTCGAGTACTTGGCATGGCTCCAAAGCGCTTCGACCGGGTTGAGGTTGGGTGCGTGACCCGGAAGCCATTCGACATCGAGTAAGGACCGCAAGTTTATCATCGTGAGGCCGGACTTGTTTGACGGGGGCAGGTCTTTTCGGCTTGTTCTTTATATCGTAGTTTAGGGTTATAGTGTTTGCTATGAAGTATTGCCCTGACCGCAGTTCAGGACCACGGCCTTAATTCCCTGACAAATCGCGTCATATCAACTGTGAGGCATAGCTAGCATCCGCGGGGTTGCAAGGTTATCGAAGAAAAAAGCCGGCAATACTGGTATTGCTTGCAACTTAAAAGCGTTTTAGCATCCTTGGCCGCAAGAAATGCGTGGCACACCTACTTCGACGCGGGGCCAAGGATGGCAACGAATACCGAACAATACGACGACACGCTTGGAGTCGACCTCGACGTCCGGAGCTCGGCATTTCGATTCGCCGAGCGGAGCACGTTACTCTGCGGCGAATCGCTTCTTGCGATTGCCGCAGCTGCACAGACTCGCGGAATGGTCTGTGATGTTCAGGGACTTCCGGCCGGATTTGTTTTCGAGCTTGGTGCTGTGGCACAACTGATTGTCTGGGAACTCCAGGGATTACGTCCCTTCTTGCCGCCCGATTTCCCGACGTCCGAGGCCGCAGGCGAGGAATTGCTCGAGCGCGTTGAGCGCGAACCCCTCCAATTTCTCGATCTTAAGTCGGCGATTCTCTCGCGCAAACTCGCGCAGTTCTGGCTCGACGGATTCAGCCGTTTTGCATCGAGCTCGCTGGAGGCCGACATTCATCTCGGCGACCTCGACGAAGACACGCTCGTCGAAGCGGTCGCGCAACTTACATGGAAACTTCGCCATCGCGGCGGTGTCTCAAGCTCGCAGGAAATTCAATGACTAAGGTACGACGACCGAAAAAAGGTCGCTTGCTGTTCTACACCCGCGACTCAGGCGGAAAGCATGAGACGACGCCCGGGCAGTATGTCGGGCTCGCCGCATCATACGCCGCAAAAGAAGGTCTGGCGTTTGACGGAACGGCAACCGCGATCGAAGGGATGATCGGTTCAGGTCGCTCGACAAGCGGCGATCTGTTCCTCGACTATGACGTGAAGGGAAATCAACTGACGCGAGACGCGCTCAGTGCATTGATTAAACGCATCGAGACGGACCCGGAAGTCACGCACGTCTACATCCCGCGCCGTGATCGGCTGGCGCGCCCCGATCATGCGGCTGAAGGAATGCTGCTTGAAACGAGCCTGCGCATGCTCGGCGTGTCTTTGGTCTTCATGGACAAGGTTCTACCGCCCCGTCAGTTAGGGCATCGCGATTCCCTATCCGACATCCTCATGTCGGCGATCGACTACGATCGCGCCGGTAACGATCGCCGTGAGCTGGCACAGAAGATTCTTCTCGCCCAACTGACGCTGGCCCAAGCGGGATTTACGACCGGCGGGCGCCCGCCTTACGGCTTTCGCCGTTGGCTCGTGAAGATCGACGGCACTGCCGTGCGCGAATTGGTTGAAGGAGAGCGAGTTCGGATGGCAGGTCATCACGTCGTCTGGCTACCGGTTCCAAACGATCACCCGGAAATGCGAGTGATCTACCGGATCTTGGAGCTCATCAAAGAGATGCCCGCAACTCGTATCGCGAAGTTGTTCACCAAGGAGGGAATTTCGACACCCGATGAGGGCCGCACCCGCACGGATAACGGCGTTACGCACAAAACGAGCGGCGTGTGGCATGGGAATACGATCAAGAATATCGCAGAGAATTCTCTGCTTCGAGCGGTGGTGACCTATGGTCGCCGTTCGATGGGAGATCAACTACGCTTCGATGTCGCCGGCCCGCGGGCTTTGACGGCCGAGGACTACCGTGATGACGACAAGCCGAAGGTTATTCGAAACGACGCAGGGCTTCATCAACTTGCCGAAGCAAACTTTCAACCGTTGGTCGACCCCGACGAGCACGTAAACATTGTGAAGATTTTATCGGAACGGGGCGGCACTCAACGGGGCAAGGCACGCTCCCGCGATCCTGACCGAAACCCGCTCGGTTGCCGGGTCGTTGACCTGAAATGCTGTTGGCCGATGTATCGGGTGCCGAAGGCTCCGGAGTCGTTCAAGTACTCGTGCGGATGCTATATGCAAAGTCACGGGGCGAAGTGCGAACACAATCAAGCGGACGGGCCGACGCTCGTGAAGATCGTCATCGATGCCCTACGGCAAAAGATCTGTTCGCCTAGCGCGATGGAAAAATACGAGGCGCGATTGCTTGAGTTGGCAACGGAGGAAAGCACGGTTTCCGTCGATGTCACCAAGCTCGCCGCGAAGGAAGAGGAGTTGCGTGAGGTCCGCCGTGATCTCTTCAAAGTCGGGCGCAACTTGGCGCTCGCCGAGACGAACGAGCTTATGAAGGTGATTACCCAGACCTTCGACGAGTTCAAACTGCGTGAGGCGCGGTTGGAGCGAGAGGTCCAAGAGCTGCGACTTTCGAACACGCCGAAGCAAGATATTCAGGCGGAGGTGAACGCTGCGCGGGGTGCTCTTGACCGGCTACCGGAATTGATTGAGGATCCGACGAACTTGGCGGATGCAGCGACGGCGATCCGCTTCGTTAACGCGTACGTATTCCTAGACTTTCACAAAGTAGCGCAAGGCAAGCGGACCTTAAATCGGGTCCACAGCGGAGCGATCACGTTTGGAAGCGAAATCCCGCCGGTCAAAATCTATGAAGGACCGACGGGCCGACGAGCCTTGAACGAACAGAAGACGGCAGCGTTTGCCGTCGGTGCGAAAGGAACAGAACTCCTTTCACACCCTTGAGATCCGATCGAGAGGAACAGTCGTTAGGAAATGTCAGTCGGGGCGACAGGATTTGAACCTGCGACCTCTTGGACCCCATCCAAGCGCGCTAGCCAGTCTGCGCCACGCCCCGATTCTCTTCTTTCCGTTTCGCTTTCGGCAGCGGCTGCCGATTTCGTGCGGCGTTTTACTTGCCGCGTTCTCAAAACGGAGAATTTGGAGTATCGCATACCGCTGGGGTTAATTCAACGGCTGCCTGCTTCGCAGGTTTTGCCGTTGAATTCTGCGACGAGCGCAGCTTTCGATCCAATCGAGCGACAGGCACGGCACATAAACGCCAACGGACGGCGGACCTCGTAAGATCCGCCGCCCGTCGCTCATTGCACCTTGCTGCCGTACGTTTCGTCGCCTGTCGTTCGGAAACGCTTAACGGCATCATCGCTACATCTTCATTCGACTACGAGCAGCCCATGCTGGCTCCGCAGTTGTGACAGAGGTAGCAGTTGCCGGCTCGCACGGTGATCGAGCCGCAGTTGTCGCAACTCGGGGCGTCCGATTGGAACGACGCGAACTGTTCGCTCCGTACCGTGAGGTTGCCCGGCACTACGAGCGCACTCAAGTCGTACTTCGGTGCGACGCCGGCTCGAGCCAGCAGCGTGTCTTCGCTCTTGCCGTTCGAGTCGGGCTTTGCCGAATCCGATTTTCCCGCGTCCGATTTGGTAGCGGCCTTCGCAACAGGGCTCGTCGCTCCCCCGGAGCTGATGCCGTTGGTATACGAACCATGTGCGTTGCCGTTTCCATTCCCGTTCAACGCAGTCGTGATGAGCGACGGCGTCGTGGTGGTTGCGGGCTTAGGCGTTCCTGCCCCGCTCATCGACCCGCCGGCCTTCTTGGCGGCGGGCTTCAGCTGCCCCGAGGCATCATCTCCTTTGGCAGCCGCCGGCTTTCCGCCGGAGTCGCCGACGGTCGCCTCGCGATAGCCCGGCAAGAAGGTGATCCCCATCCAGCGGACGATGTAGTCGATCACGCTCTTGGCGATCTTGATGTCGGGGTTCTTCGTGTTCCCCATCGGCTCGAACCGCATGTGCGAGAACTTGTTCACATAGGCTTCGAGCGGCACGCCGTATTGCAGGCCCATCGAGATCGCGGTGCCGAGGCAGTCCATCAACCCGCCGACCGTGCTTCCTTCCTTCGCCATCGTGATGAAGAGTTCGCCCGGATGGCCGTCTTCATAGAGGCCGACGGTCAGATAGCCTTCATGACCGGAGACGCTGAACTTGTGCGTCACCGATTGACGCGTGTCGGGCAAGCGACGTCGCCGCGGACCGGCCGACTTCGCGGCCTTGTCGGCCGTCTTGCTCTCTTCGCTGCTCGTGTTGAGCGGCTGGCTTTCCTTCGAGCCGTCGCGATAAATCGCCAAGGCCTTCAAGCCGAGTTGCCAACCTTCGACGTAGGCCAAAGCAACGTCTTCCGGAGTGGTCTCACGCGGCATATTCACGGTCTTCGAGATCGCACCCGAAAGGAACGGTTGGGCGGCGGCCATCATTTTGATATGGGCCGGCCACGCGATCGAGCGAGTTCCATTGCGCGGAGTAAACGCACAATCGAACACTCCGAGATCGTCGTTCTTGATGCCCGGCGCGCCTTCGATCGTGTCGTTCTTGTCGATATACGCCAAGATCGATTCGATGTTGGGCTGATCGTAGCCGAGCTTGCGAAGCGCCGCGGGAACCGTGTTGTTGACGATCTTGAGCATCCCGCCGCCGGCGAGTTGCTTGTACTTCACCAACGCGATGTCCGGTTCGATGCCGGTCGTATCGCAATCCATGAGGAAGCTGATCGTGCCGGTCGGGGCGAGCACCGTCGCCTGGGCGTTGCGGAAGCCATGCACACGGCCGGCCGCAAGCACTTCGTCCCAAATGTCGCGCGCCGCTTCGCGTAGATATTCCGGACAAGCTTGGTCGATCTTGTCGGCTTCTTCGCGGTGCATCTTCATCACGTTGAGCATCGGCTCGCGGTTCTGAGCAAAGCCATCGAACGGACCGACCGCCGCGGCAAGTTCGGCGCTCGTCAGATTCGCCGTGCCGTGCAAGAGAGCCGTGATCGAGCCGCAGAGGCCGCGAGCGGCATCCGAGTCGTACGACAAACCGCTCGACATGATCAAGCTGCCGAGGTTCGAATAGCCGAGGCCGAGCGGGCGGAACTTGTGGCTATTGGCCGCGATGAGCTTCGTCGGGTAGCTCGCGTGGTCGACGAGAATTTCTTGCGCCACGAAGAACAACCGGCAAGCGTTGCGGAAGCGTTCGGCGTCGAACGTGCCGTCGGCCTCGCGGAACTTCATCAGGTTGATGCTCGCCAAGTTGCAAGCCGTGTTGTCGAGGAACATGTATTCCGAGCACGGATTGCTGGCGTTGATCCGGCCCGAGTTCGGGCAGGTGTGCCACTTATTGATCGTCGTGTCGTACTGCACGCCCGGATCGCCGCACTGCCAAGCGTTGGCAGCCATCTTGCCCATCAATTCGCGAGCCGGATAGGTCGGGCCGGGGATCTTCGCGTCGGTAACCCAATGCGTGGTCCATGGCTTGTCGTTGACGACGGCGTCCATGAATTCGTCGGTCACGCGCACCGAGAGGTTCGCGTTTTGGAACATCACCGAGCTGTAGGCTTCGCCGTTGAAGTTAGAGTCGTAGCCGGCGGCGATCAGCGTGCGCGCCTTACGCTCTTCCTTCGCCTTGCACTCGATGAACTCGAGGATGTCCGGATGCCAGATCTTGAGCGATTGCATTTTTGCGGCGCGACGGGTCTTGCCGCCGCTCTTCACTACGGCCGCGATCTGATCGTAGACCCGCATGAACGACAATGGGCCGCTCGGCTTGCCGCCGCCCGACAGCTTCTCGCGCTGCGAGCGAAGCGTCGACAGATCGGTGCCGGTGCCGGAGCCGAACTTAAACAACATGGCCTCGCTGCGGGCGAGCTCCATGATGTCTTCCATGTTGTCTTGCACGGCTTGAATGAAGCAGGCCGAGCCTTGCGGATACTCATACGGGTTGTCGGGAACGCGCACTTGCTCGGTCTCGGCATCCCAATGCCAATTGCAAGCCGCCCCCTTCACGCCGTATTGATGAAACAGACCGACGTTGAACCACACCGGCGAGTTGAATGCGCCGTGCTGATGCAGGCAGAGCCACGACAACTCACGATAGAACTTCTCGCCGTCTTCGGCGGTCGCGAAGTAGCCGTCTTTGATGCCCCAGTCGGAAATGGTGCGCGTAACGCGATGGATGAGTTGGCGCACGCTGTATTCGCGCTGCGGCGTGTTCACTTCGCCGTAGTAGTATTTGCTGCAGACGACGTTCGTCGCCAGTTGCGTCCAGAAGGTCGGCACTTCGCAATTGGTCTGCTCGAAGAGCACCTCGCCGCTCTCTCCTTTGATCGCCGCGGTGCGGGTTTCCCACTGCACCGTGTCGAACGGACTTTCCACGTCGGTCGGGCAAAAGACCGGTTCGACCATCAGGCCCGTCGAAAGACGGCGCGACTTCTTGGTGGCGCGTTCCGCAACGCCGCCGGCACTAACATCAGCCATGAAAAGATCCTTGAAGAATGCGAAAGAGGAGGGGCGTCCTAACCGCGGACACGTGTACTAATATACACTAAGCCAGGAAGTAGTATCGGCAGCCGGAAGACGTTGTTGGAATCCATTCGCAGGCGTCGGCCGCGAAAACTAGTTTTCACCGTATCATTCGGCGAAATTGGCGATTCGACACCAATATATTGTAGACGAAAGCCTCTCGGCCACAACATACAGGCGACAGGGGCTCGATCTTACTGATCCGCGACGAGGCGTCAATGAAATTCTTCCGATGCTCTCCAACCGCTTGCGACGACACGTGTTAGCGATTGGTGAGCGCTCCGTACACCTCGAATGAGCGGTAAGCGGTCTCGCCCTAAGTCGTTGAGGGCTGGACTGTTGGGGCAATCTATTTGACAGCCTCGGCCGGCATTGCTAGCCAGCAATTATTACCAACTTTTTTTGGTTGGCCCAAATGTCCTCCCGCGGCCTTCGACGAGCCGGGGAATGGCGCGAACCGGCCGCGGCGGCAACGTTAAATCAACGCATCGCCACGCTCTGCACCTCTAATCTGCACCTCTAATACGTGTCGCCTATGCGTCACTTGCCTTGCAGTGCGCCGATCGATTCCAACCAGTCGCCGGCGCGCGCCGGCCAAGTCGAGATTTTTTCTTTCTTCGGCCGCAAGCCGTAGCCGTGGCCGCCGGTCGGGTAGAGATGCATCTCGGCCTGCACCTTGGCCTGCTTCAAAGCCAAGTAATAGAAGAGCGCTCCTTCGACCCGCACTCCGTCGTCTTCCGTCATCGCGATGAACGTCGGCGGCGTCTTCTCCGTGATGCGCAACTCCGGCTGCAAGACGTTCTCTTTGTTCACGAGATACGCCGGATAGATCAGGATGCTGAAGTCGGGCCGGCAGCTCACCTTATCGGCATCGTCGATCGGAGCGTAAGTTCGCTTCTCGTAGTTCGTACTCGCGAGCGCTGCCAAGTTGCCCCCGGCGGAGAAACCGAGCACGCCGATCCGGTTCGGATCAAGCCCCCATTCGCTTGCCCGATGCCGCACCAAGCCGATCGCCCGCTGCGCATCTTCGAGCGGCGCATCGTGGCGCGCACGCTCCTTCCGGCCGGGCACGCGATACTTCAGCACGATGCCGGTTACGCCGATCGTGTTCAACCACTCGGCGACTTCCGTTCCCTCAAGGTTGTAAGCCAGAATGTTGTAGCCGCCGCCGGGACAAATGACGACCGCCGCACCGTTCGCCTTGTCGGCCGCCGGCTTGTAGATCGCCAGCTCAGGGCTCGACACATTGCCGAGCCGAATCGTCTTGTCGCCCGGCTTCATCGGCTGCGCCGCTTCCGGCCCGATGTCTCCCTTTTCTTGCGGAGCGCCGTTCGGAAACAGCACCACGGTCGCGCTCGGCGCGGGAACATCCAATTCAACGGCCTGAGCCGGCGCCAAGCATAAGAAACAGCCGAGTAGCGCTACCGTCGCGCAGTGCATACGAGTCGACATGATGACGATCCTCAAGAACGATGAACGTTGGGGAGCGAACGAAACCGACGACGCGAACGTCGCCCGGGCGCGCAAGTGTAATCGATCGAGAGTCGCGATTCATCTAGTTTTCGCGAGGTTCGCTCGTCAACAGGCCCGCCTCGATCGCGCGGCGCGTTAGATCGGCCCGACTTCGGCAACCCAGCTTCGTCATCAACCGCGATCGATACGACTCGACCGTCTTCACGCTGAGCACAAGCCGATCGGCGATCGCTTGATTGGTGTGGCCGAGTGCGAGTTGCCGGAAAACCTCCCGTTCGCGCTCGCTCAACGAGGCAAATAGGGAATCGCTCGCAGGCTCCGCCGCAGAACTCGACTCCGCTTTCGTAATCGATTCGAGATCGATGAACGCACGGCCTTGCGCCAGCGCGCGAATCGCCGACAAGAGCTCCGTATCGGCCGATTTTTTGACGACGAACCCGTGCGCTCCCGCCGCCAGTGATGACTTGAGATACGCCGCGTCGTCGTGCATCGTCAGGACGAGAATCTTCATGCCGGGCAGCTCGCGCGCGAGCGTTTCGATCGTCGGCGCAGCGGGGCCGTCGGGCATATTCAAATCGAGCGACAACACATCCGGCCGCAGCTCACGACAGATGCGCTGCGTCTCGCCGAAGCCGCCGGCCTCGCCCACTACTTCCATATCCGCCTGCGTATTGATGAGCAGCCGCAGGCCGGAGCGCAGCACCGCATGATCGTCGGCGACGACGACCCGGATTTTTTTCGACGTCGAGAGCTTCGATGACTCAGTCATGGTTGGAATCTCTCAACGGGACGACGACGCTCACCTGCGTTCCTACGCCGATGGTCGAAACGATCGTCGCTTCCCCGTGCAATTGTTCCGCGCGCTCGCGCATGCTCAACAAACCGAACGGCCCTTGAGCGGCCGGTCGTCGCAAGACCTCGCCGGCATCGAAGCCACGACCGTCGTCGCCGACGCGCAGTTCCGCGCTCTTCGCGCCGCACTCGAGCGCGACCTCGATGCGGCCGGCTCGGCCATGCCGCAAGGCGTTCATCGTCGCTTCTTGGGCGATGCGGTAGAGCGTCGTCTCCACTTCGGCAGGCAATCGCGACTCGAGCGGGCAATTGCAGGTGAACGAGGCATCCACGCCATGCGCCGTACGGAAGTCGGCAACGTATCGTTCCAGCGCGGCGGCAAGGCCGAGATCGTCGAGCACGGCCGGTCTTAGCCCGCGGGCCAAGCGACGGATCTCTTCATGCGCTTCACCGCCGATGCGGCGCAGCTCGCGGGCATACATCTTCACCGTCTCCAGAGAAGGTGCTTCCTCTAAAGTTCGCAGCCCGACGGTCAGCGTCGTCAACGTCTGACCGAGGCCGTCGTGGAGATCATGGGCCATGCGGCGGCGCTCGGTTTCTTGCGCCGCGAGCAATTGCGAAACCAGCAACGATCGCAAAGCCGCGAGGCGCTGTAAAGGCCGAATGACCAGCCACCACAAGAGAGGCGCGAGCACGAGCGTGAGCCCGCAAGCGTCGACGAGCGCTTCCAGTTGCGGCGTGCTGTCGGCCGGCAAGATCCAAGGCAACGACAACATCACCGTCGCTTCGACGATGAATACGAGCGCCAACACGGAAAGAAACAACCGCAACGGACGAACCGGCGCGGAAACATGGAGCAAGGACATGGGGACGACGCCTCGAAATAACACGGCCCCGGGTGGATACTTGGGGGCACTCGCACGACAATCTCCCTACCGCCGCGAGAACATATCTTAGTCCGTAAATGCAGGCTAGAATCTCGGCTTGTCGAAAGTCTTTCCGGAATTCGAATCCTTCTCTCGCGATACTTACTTAATCATGCTTAGAAACCCGATCGAAGTCTATCGCGGCATCCCGTTCTTGCTCACGCTCGTGCTGTTTGCGCCCCGACCTTCCGAGGCGCAAGACTGGCCGAAGCTGCCGGAGAAAAACGGCGCGCTCATGATCCCGGGACAAGAATGGCCGCAGCAGCCCGGCGCGCGCGAAGTGCGCGTCGGTGTGTACTATCCCGACGGCACGCGCGCGAGCATCGGACCCGGCACGGGCATCTTTCTCGTCTTGCACAACTGGGGCGGTCTCGACGTCGACGGCACGGCGAGTCCGTCGGTGATCGCGAAGCAATTCAACGTCGTAGCGCTGAGCGTCCGCTATTTGCAAAGCGGCAAAGAAGAGCCGCTCGGCGCTTACGACTTCGGTTGGATCCAAGGGCTCGACGCACTCCGTGCGCTCTGGCTTGTGTTTCACGAGCTCGATGCCGCGGGCACTCCCTTTGCGCGCGGCCGGATCTTCACCACCGGCGGATCGGGGGGGGGCAACGTCTCGCTGATGGCGAACAAGCTGGCGCCGCGCACGTTCACCTGCGTGATCGACATGTGCGGCATGAAGAAGCTGAACGATGCCATCGCCTACAAACTGTCCGGCTCAGGCGGATTAGACGCGCGTTGGAGCCGCGATCCGGCGAGCCCTAGTTATCTGTCTCCCGGCGCGCAAGAAATCCGCTTCGTCGGCCATCCCGCGCATCTGGCCGAAATGAAACGGCTCGGCACCACGGCGAAGATCGTCACGGTGCATGGAGTCGACGACAAGACCTGCCTCGCGGACGGCTACGAAATGGTTGCCAATATGCAGCGCGCCGGCTTGGACATCGTGCCGGTTTGGGTCACGAAAGAAATGGTCGACGGCACGGTCTTCAAGTCGACGGGCCATTCGCTAGGCGATCGGACGAAGATCCCCGAGCGCGTCGCCGGTAAATGGCTGCAACCTGCCGGTGCCGAAGCCTTGGAACGAAAAGGGGCAACCGACTTCGAGCGGAAGGACGAAGTCCGCTACGCGACGACCGACGGCGCGTATGTGATCTCGTATGCGCAAGGATTCCCCGTGGGCCGCTTCGAGCCCGCCACGCCCGCACCGACGTATCAAGACCATTTTGATTTGCTGAATGTCCGCAGCGCCGACGGCAAGAGCCATGTCGCGAAGACGCCGGCCGAATGGGAGGAGCGGCGCAAGCATATCCGGGCCGCGCTCGAACGGGTGATGGGGCCGCTTCCGAACCCGGCAAAGCGTGTCGCTCTCGACGTCGTCGTGCTGGAAGAAACGAAGCTCGACGGCGGACTGATTCGTCGCAAGATCCGCTACGGCAGCGATGCGACCGACAGCGTCTTGGCGTATCTGTTCCTTCCGGCAGCGGCGGCGAACTCAAAGCGCCCCGCGATGCTTTGCTTACATCAAACCGCAAAAGCCGGCAAAGCCGAACCGGCAGGCTTGGGGGGCAACGCCGATCTCAAATACGCTCTCGATCTCGCGCTGCGCGGCTACGTGACGATCGCTCCCGACTACCCGAGCTTCGGCGATTCGAAGTACGACTTCGGTTCGCAACACGGCTACGCTTCCGGCTCGATGAAAGCGGTTTGGGACAATGTCCGCGCGGTCGACTTGCTGGAGACTCTGTCGGAAGTGGATGCCACGCGCATCGGCGCGATCGGCCATTCGCTCGGCGGACACAATGCGATGCTCACGGCGGTGTTCGAGCCGCGCCTCAAGGCGATCGTCTCCAGTTGCGGCTTTTGCACGTTTCTCAAAGACGACCTGCCGAGTTGGACAGGCCCCGTCTACATGCCGCGCATCAAAACCGAGTTCGGCAACGATGCGGCCCGCGTGCCGTTCGACTATACGGAAATCGTCGCGGCGTTCGCCCCGCGCCCGTTCTTAGCCTGCGCCGCCGAAGGAGACACCGACTTCGACATCACCGGCGTGCGCGACGTGATGCAGGCCGCGCAAAAAGTGTACGACCTCTACGCCGCGAGCGACAAACTCCGCGGCTACTACCCGCCGGGCCCGCATGCGTTTCCGGCCGACGCGCGCAAACTGGCGTACGACTGGCTCGACCAAATGCTTAAATAAGATCGTGGTTGGCCGTTCGTCTTGTCGTGCTTGTTTTTCCGTCGTGTTTGAGATTTTAGAAATAGAGAATCGCGATGCCGAATCCTTGGACCGGAAAAGGAAACCCCTACACGCGCGAGGAAGTGCGGGCCCGACTGCAAGCCGCGCTGGATCGAGGAGAGCCGCTCATTGCCGCCGGAGCGGGAACCGGTATCTCGGCGAAGTTCATCGAGCGGGGCGGGGCCGATCTCATCATCGTTTACAACTCCGGCCGCTATCGGATGGCCGGCCACGGCTCGACCGCCGGCCTCATGTCGTACGGCGATGCGAATGCCGTGGCGATGGAAATCGGCGAGTTCGAAGTGCTGCCGGTCGTCGAAGAGGTGCCCGTCATTTGCGGCGTGCATGGGAGCGACCCGCGCCGGCGCATGTGGCATTGGCTCTTGCAAGTGAAAGCGATGGGCTTCTCGGGCGTGAACAATTTTCCTACCCATTGCATCGTCGACGGCAACTTCCGTCAAATCTTAGAAGAGACCGGCATGAGCGTGCGCAAAGAGTTCGAGATGATCGCGCTCGCACGAAAGATGGAGCTGTTCACGATCACCTATGTGTCGACCCCGGACGAAGCTCGCGCCATGGCCGAGGCAGGTGCCGATGCGATCATCGCGCACGTCGGCACGACGATCGGCGGGTCGATCGGAGTCGTCGGGGCGACGTGTACGTTGGACGATGCGGTCGCGCGGACGCAAGCCGTGATCGATGCGGCGCGCAGCGTGCGCGACGACATTTTCTATCTCTGCCACGGCGGCCCGATCGCCACACCGGACGATGCCGCGGAAGTGCTGCGGCGCACCGACGCCGTCGGCTTCGTCGGGGCCTCGAGCTTGGAACGGATGGCGGTCGAACAGCCGCTGGTCGAAATTACGCGAAAGTTCAAGGGGATCAAGAGAGGCGATTGATCGTCGAAAGAGAGGGAGGGCCGACCTTCATGGTCCCGAAGTTTTTCCGAAATCACGAAAATTATCGCCGAAACCGCTCACTTCTCGCTCTTCGGGTTCGCGGGCGCAAAGTGTCGATGGCCGGCACTCTAGCTTCGGCCGGCGCGGCGCTGTTAAGCTAAGCGTCTTCTATGACCAGCGATGTCTCACCGCCGAACCGACCTTCGCGACGCACCGTGAAGACGCCGCGCTTTTCGCCCCCCATGCGAATCCTGTGGTGGCTCGGAGCACTTCTCCCCTCGATCGTGCTCTTGATCGAGTATGCCGCGCCGGCGACGTTTTCCGGCTACCGCTTCGTTACGCCGCTGAACACGCTCGCCGTTTCCGTCATCGTCTGTTCGGCCGCGAGCTATTCGCAACGTCGCGGCCTCGAGGCGCAGTTGATCGACTTCTCGCTCGTAATGCTCCTCTCTCTCGCTCAAATCACGCTGATTCACGCGCTGGTTTATCTCCGTTTCATTTCGCCGTCGATCACCCCCTAGACGTCTTATGCCGTACGTCTACGCCATCGCGACGATGGATACGAAAGGGGAAGAGCTCGCTTACACGGCCGAGCTTTTGCGCCGCGCGGGAGTCGAAGTCGCCGTGGTCGATGTCGGCACGCATGGCCCACCGATCGGCTTCGAGCTGCTCGCCGGCGACATGAAGCGCGTGCCGCGCGAAGTCGTCGCAGCGAGCGTCTCCGAGCAGGTACTAGGCTTCGCCGATCGCGGCGCAGCGGTGTCGGCGATGTCGCTCGCTTTGACGAACTATCTCACCGCCGAACATGCCGCCGGTCGACTTGCCGGAGCGATCGGGCTCGGCGGCGGCGGAACCGCGCTCATCGCGCCGGCCCTGCGTGCGCTCCCGATCGGCGTGCCGAAGCTGCTCATCTCGACGATGGCCTCGGGCAATGTCGCCCCCTATGTCGGCTCGACCGATCTCGCCATGCTCTACTCCGTGGTCGACGTCGCCGGTTTGAACTCCGTCTCGCGACGTATTCTTGCGAACGGCGCGCACGCGCTCGCCGGCATGGTGAAGTTCGCCGACTCTTCATCATCACCGGCCACCACGCTGCAAACGCCGTCGACGAGGCGATCTCGAACCGTTGCTATGACGATGTTCGGCGTCACGACGACTTGCGTCGACGGCATCCGCCGCTCGCTCGAGGCACGTGGCGAAGACTGTCTTGTCTTTCATGCGACCGGTTCCGGCGATCGGGCCATGGAAAACCTCGTGCGCTCCCAACTCATCGACGGCGTGATCGACGCCACGACGACCGCCGTGGCCGATGAAGTGGTCGGCGGCGTGCTCGCGTGTGGGCCCGAGCGGTTCGATGCGATCTTGGCGGCGCGCTTGCCGTATGTCGTGAGTCTCGGCGCGCTCGACATGGTAAACTTCGGCGCTCGTGAAACGGTGCCCGAGCGGTTCGCGGAGCGAAAGTTGCACGTCCACAATGCGCAAGTCACGTTGATGCGCACGACGGCCGAAGAGTGCCGCGCCATCGCTCGTTGGATCGCGGCGAAGCTCAATCGTTCGACCGCGCCGCTGACGATTTTGATCCCGGAGCGCGGGCTTTCGGCCCTCGATGCCGAAGGAATGGCGTTTTACGATCGCGCGGCCGACGCGGCGCTCTTCGACGAGCTTGAGCATCGACTCCTGACGACGGCCGAGCGCCGTATCGTCCGACTGCCGCTGCACATCAACGATCCCGAATTCGGCGCGGCGCTGACGGCCGAATGGCTCGCGCTCGCCTGCGAAGTTAATTCGCCGAGCGTTCGCTGAGCATGCCGAGGGCGCGAAGTTTCGTTCGCAACGTCATGCGCGAAATACCGAGATATTCGGCCGCGAGCTGTTGATTTCCTTCGGCGTAACGCATCACCATCTCCAACACGATCCGATCGACCTTGTTGCCGACTTCGCGATAGACGTTCGTCGATTCATCGGCCAGAAGGTTCCGGGTCAGCGCGGCGAGATCGAGCGGCACGTCGCCGCTGTTGTGATTCGGACCATGTACACCCGCGGCGTTTGCGGAAGCCGGCTCGACCTGCGAAACCTTGCCGTTGGACGACGACGATGCGTTCGTCGGCAGCGGATTGCCGGGCGAGAGCGGCATTCCGATTTCGGTCGCGCCGTCTTTCACGCCGCTTTCGAGAATGAAGGTCGAGCCCGCCGCGGGCGTCGCGCGGACGCGACAAACGTCGGGCAGCGAATCGGCAGTGATGATCTCTCCGGTCGTGCGCACCATCGCATAGCGGACGGCGCTCTCCAACTCGCGAATGTTGCCGGGCCACGAATGGCGCTGCAGCAACTCCAGCGCTTCGAGCGTGATCGCGCGGATTCGCTTCTTCAACTCCCGATTGAACCGCTTCAGAAAGTGCTCGGCCAAGACCGGAATATCTTCGCGTCGATCTTGCAAGCGAGGAAGTTTGATCGTGAAGCCGTTCAAGCGATAAAATAAGTCGCGGCGGAATTTTCCTTCTTCGACCAGTTGCGCCAAGTCGCAATTCGTCGCCGTGATGATCCGGACGTCGGTCTGAATCGTGACGTTGCCGCCGACCCGCTCGAACTGCTGCTGTTGCAAAAGCCTTAGTGCTTTGGCTTGCGTCGCGGGGCTCATGTCGCCGATTTCATCGAGAAAGATCGTGCCGCCGTTCACTTGCTCGAACTTGCCGATCCGCCGTTGATCGGCTCCGGTGAACGCTCCGCGCTCGTGACCGAACAACTCGCTTTCCAGCAACGTCTCCGAGAGGGCCGCGCAATTGATCGCGAGAAACGGCTTCTGATTACGACTGCTGTAGTGGTAGATCGCGCGGGCGACGAGCTCTTTGCCGGTGCCGCTTTCGCCGAGGATCAACACCGTCGCATCTTGCGAGGCCACGCGACCGATCGTCTTGTAAACTTCTTGCATCGCGGGTGCGAAGCCGACGATCCGATCGGCATCGAGCGGTACGTCTTCCTCTCCCTCGGTCAGCCGCGCCGGAACGTGGCTCAACCGGCTCATCTCCAGCGCCTTCGACAACGACGCTTGCAACTGACGAAAATCGACCGGTTTGATCAAGTAGTCGAACGCGCCGCGGCGCATCGCATCGATCGCCGTATCGGTCTTCGAGAACGCCGTCATCATAATCACGGGAATGCGCGAATCGATCTCGCGAATCCGATCGTACGCATCGAGGCCCGAGATGTCGGGCAGCCGTACGTCGAGCAGTACGGCGTCGGGACGATGAAGCTTCACCATCTCGATTCCGACTTTCGCATTCGGAGCCGTGACGATCGTGAGCTTGTCCGTGGCAAGGCTCTCTTGCAGGCTCAGTCGGATGTTCGGTTCGTCGTCGACGATAAGCAACGTTTGAATCATGAGCGAAGCGACGAAGAAGAATTTCGGGGAGTTATGAATCGGAGGACGAACAAGGAATCAATTCGCGGCGACGAGCATCGCGCCGCTCGCCGGGCTTTCTTGCGAAACAGGTAAAAACGGCATCTCGATGACGAACTCCGCGCCGCGCGGGCTGCGATTATGGGCCGAAATCTTGCCACCATGCGCGGCGACGATCTGGCGGCAGATCGTCAGCCCGAGGCCGGTGCCGGTATCTTTCGACGTCACGAACGGCTCGAAGATGCGCGGCAACATTTCGTCGGGAAAGCCGGCACCCGTATCGAACAGGCGAATGCGAAACATCGGCAATTCTTCGGTCGGTGCATCGGCGGCGACGCGCAGAGCGTCTTGCTCCGAATCGAGATTCTGCATGGCGTCGGAAGTCGGAGGGTGCTCCGCGGGGTCCGGAGCTTCCAGCACGATCTGAATCATGCCGCCGTCGGGCATCTCGTCGAGCGAATTGAGCAGCAAGTTCAAGAGTAGTTGCTTGAGTTGCGCCATATCGCCCGACGCCGTGACGCGCCGACTCGGCACCACGCAATGCAACTCGACGTCGTGTTGATGGGCTTTCGGATAGACCAGATCCAGCGCTTGGTAGATCACCTCGGCAACATCGATCGGACGCATCGATAGCTCGGGCGGGCGAGCGAAATCGAGAAACGATTGAATCGACTCTTCGAGGCGAATGAGCTCTTCGTTGATGATCGTCAATTGCCGACGATTCAGCGGCGCCTCCCCTTCGCGCGACAATGCCGATTGCACGAGCACCTTGATCGGCATGAGCGGGTTGCGTAGTTCGTGTGCGAGACCGGCGGCTAGTTGCCCGACGATCGCCAATTGCTCGCTGCGGAGCAGTTCGGTTTCACGCTGCTGCAAGCGCTCGACGACTTGCGTGATCTCGCGCTCGACATGGCGGATGCTCGTTTCGACCCCGGCGAAGTCGCTATAGCGCGAGATGAAGACCGCCCCGTTGACTTCGTTCAGCTTTCCGGCCACGCCGCGCACCGAGACTTCCAATTGCACGATCGAACGATTCACGGCCCTTGCCAGCCCGACCCCGACCAGCAGCCCGGCGATGCTGCCGGTGATTCCGAGCAGCAGAAACCCGGTGCGCACGTATTGCGCCGTCACACGGCTCGCTTCGGTCGTGCGGTCGACGACTTGTTTATCGTAGTTGATGCAAGCGCGAGCCGGCACGAGCACGGTATTCGTCAACACCTCGTCGACCAGATGGGCATAAGCACGCTCGGTTTCGGCATTCGCCGGCGCATCGCGAAGCAGAGCGTATTCCCGCTTGAAGCGTTCGTACCCGTCGGCGACGATCTTGACCATCTCCGACTCCTCCGGCGTGCGCGCGGCATCTTTCGCGGCTTCGATCAACGGCTGCGAGTCGCGCAAAAACATATCGACGTTTTCGAGATGCTTTCTTTCGCGGGAACGAAGAAACAAATCGAGCTCGCGACGAATTTCGCGCATCGCCGTGAAGATTTCTTCGGCGGCGATCATGCCGTGTACTTCACGTGCAATGAGTTCCGAGCTCTCGAACTGTTGCTGCTGCACGTGCCAAGCCGCCGTGATGCCGACCGCCAAGAGCAATAAGCTCAGCGCAACCATCGGAGCGGCGATCTTCAGCGTGATCCGCGATTTCCACATCGGCGATTCGGCACGTTCGTTAGTGGGGGAGATGGCAAACTCTTAGCCGCGGCGCGCGGCCAAAATCTTTTCTTAGTGTCATCGATTCTTCCTCGAAAAGAAGAGGGGGTCTTAGAAGGCCTTCGCAGCGAAATCGACTAACAGAGGCCGCGTCATTTAGTCCGTCGAGCGTTTTCGACCCGTAAATCATAGGGTTTCAGGAATCACCCGCGAAGTGCATTCGCCACGGTCGATCCACCGCGGGCGAGCGTTCATTACGGACATTTAATTGCCTGCATTACGAACAAGTAAGCGCCCGGGCGTTGGCACGTCGACTGCTTTGTTCCGGTCGTACCGAGTTCGACGCTCGGCACGATCGAATCGAATACCAGATCGCGTTTCAAAGCTGCTTACACGCTCGTAGTCGCTTCTCATTTAAGGACGCCGCAATGCTACAAGACTTCCTCACGAACGTTTCGCACAACCTCTTCAAGCCGTTGCTGCTGTTCTTCTATGCAGGCTTCGCGATTCCGCTTTTGAGGGTGAAGTTCGAGTTCCCGAAGGTGCTCTATCAAGGACTCACGATCTATCTCTTGCTCGCGATCGGCTGGCACGGCGGAGAAGAGCTCGCCGGCTTGGAACCGGAAATGTACGGTCAAGCCGCCGGCTTCATGGTCGTCGGGTTCTTCACGAACCTGATCATCGGCATCGTCGCCTTCGCCTCGTTGCGGGCCTTCACGAAGCTCCGCAAGATCGACGCCGCGACGGTCGCCGGCTACTACGGCTCCGACTCGGCCGGTACGTTCGTCACCTGCCTCGGCGTGATGACGGCCGCCAATATCGCTTTCGCTCCTTACATGCCCGTGATGCTCGCCATCATGGAAATCCCGGGCTGTCTCGTCGCCTTGTTCATCGTGTCGAAGATGCGTAACTCCGGCATGGACGCTCTCGGCAACATGCCGGGCGAAGAAGGTTTCAGTCGCTTCAACCGCGCCGACGGCACGAAGCTTCCCGCCGCTCTCGACGAAGAGCTGGACGAAGTCGTGTTGGCGGAAGACGAAGAACTCGTCGCCGCCGGTTCGACGACGAAGTACGGCTCGGGCAGCGGCAACGACGTCCGTCGCGGTCGGGGCAACGGCGCCAACCACGGCGGCTCGCTGCCCGACGATGAAGAAGTTTCCCAGTCGAAGAAGGAACGCCAACAAGCTCTCGACGCCGAAGACGACATCGCCCTCCGCTCGGGCGATTCCAAGGACGGCAAACCGGGCGACAAGAAAGCCCCGCTCTTCAGCGGCGAGCTCCTGCACGAAGTGTTTCTCAATCCGGGCATCTATCTCTTGTTCGCCGGTATCGCCATCGGCTTCATCAGCCGGCTGCAAGGCGCGAAGGTGATCGCGGCCAACGACATGCTCTTCAATAACTTGTTCCAAGGCATGCTCTCGCTCTTCTTGTTGGAAATGGGCATGACCGCCGCTCGCAAGCTGAAAGACCTCAAGGCCGGCGGCTGGCAGTTCGTCGCGTTCGCTCTAATCGCTCCGAACGTGTTCGCCACCTTCGGCATGATCGTCGCCCACTTTTACGGCATCTTCTCCGGTCACCCGCTCGAACAAGGAACGTATGTGCTGTTCGCCGTGCTGTGCGGTGCGGCGTCGTACATCGCTCTTCCGGCCGTGCAACGGATGGCGATCCCCGAAGCCAGCCCGACGCTCCCGCTCGCCGCTTCGCTCGGTCTGACGTTCTCCTACAACGTCACGATCGGCATCCCGGTCTATATGGAGATCGCGAAGATGCTCATGCGATCTTCGGCCTAATCGTCGAGTCTGCGGACTTCGATCCGAGGTGCCTGGAGCGCTCTCGGATCGAAGCCGCACTTCCGATCCGTACCGTCTCTGAATGCAACCCGTAATCGAAACCCAATGGTCCGTGATTTAGGAGACCGTTTGTATGACGAAGTCGAACTATAACCGCTTGGAAGGACGTTCCGGCGACGATCGTTTTGAACAGGAATCGTTTGTGAACGGCAAGAATTTTTCGGCCGATCACGGCGGCATCGCGGAACTCGAAAAGCCTGCGTCGCGCGCAGGCCTCTCCGATCGCGACGAATCCGTCCTCGGAACTTCCGCAACCTTCCGCATGTTGCCGCAGCGGTTTAAGCAAGGCTCGATGAAGCTGCTGTGGGCCGGCGTCAGCGGCGGTCTCGGCGCATTCCTTTTAGCCGAAGTTCCCAACACGCCGGGCCTCGCCTTGAATCTCGCCATCATCGGCGGCATCGGCCTGATTGCCGGGGCAGTCATGGCGGCACTCGCGTTTCGCGACTTTACCGGTCGACTCATCGTCGACTCGCAAGGCGTCGCGCTGACCCCGCGCTGGGCCGGCTTCAAGCTCGCTTGGAAACAAGTCAGCTCGTGGCAAGTCACCGATGAAGATGAGTTGCCGCCGCAAATGCAGCAGCTCAAGCTGTGGCGAAAAGGAGAGTCGACGCCGATCATCGTGGACACGAGTTGGCTCTGCGTCGAGTCGCGCGGCACCCTGCGAAAAATCCTCCGCCAGGTCGCAGGGGAAGACCGCTTAGGCTAATCGACGGCTCGCGGCTCGCCGACGAATCGTCTACCGTTATCCCGCTCCTAACATCGCCTCGTCCGTCGGAAAATCGTTTCCGATAGGCGAGGCGATGTTGTTTTCAGGCAGAAGCGGAGCGACGGCCGCCGGCAATGGAATTGCATCACACGCGACGTATCGACTACGATGCCATCCATCTTCGCCGGCCTTTTACGAACGAGAGCTTGACCCATGGCAGAACAAGAACGGAAGCCCGACCCGGCCTCGCAACGGCCGACGACGGAAATCCAGATCGACGATTCGAAAGTCGCGGCGCTTTATGCGAACTTCTGCCGCGTTACCGGAACGCCCGAGGAGTTGGTGGTCGATTTTTCGTTGAATGCCGCCCCTGCCGAGCAACTCACGGGCCCGATCGTGTTGTCGCAACGGATCGTGCTGAGTTTCTTTACCGCCAAACGCCTCTTCCAAGCGCTCGGCATGTCGCTCCAGCGACACGAACAAGCGTTCGGTCCGATTGAAACGAATGTGCAAAAGCGGGTCGTGCCGCAACAGCAGCCACGACCGAACTCGTAGCGCGCTCGCGTCGATGCGCCGACTTCTCACCGCCTGGCGATTAGCTACCTGGCGCCGCAAGGTGGTGCCCGCGGTCCATGCTCGCGGCGCTCGACTCGCCGATCTCGAGGCCGAAGCGCTCCGGAAGGAAAGCCGGTCGGTAGGCTATCGGCTCAAGTGCGGCGAGCCGATTCACAAACTCGTTCCCGACGCGTTCGCACTTGTGTGTGAAGCGGCCCGGCGGACGATCGGCCTGACTCCTTACGACGTGCAACTCCTCGGCGGCATGGCGCTGTTGGATCGCGCAGTCATCGAGATGCAAACCGGCGAAGGGAAGACCCTCACGGCTTTGCTTCCTGCTTACGTGCGCTCGCTCGCCGGCAAGGGCATGCACGTCGCCACGGCCAACGATTACCTCGCCGCGCGCGATGCCGAAACGATGCTGCCGGTCTATCAAGCGCTCGGGCTCACGGTCGGCACGGTCACTGCCGATACGCCGCCGCCGCAACGGCGCGCCGCTTACCGCTGCGACATTACTTACGGCACGGCGAAGGAGTTCGGCTTCGATTTTCTTCGCGATCGTCTCACCTCGCGCACCGAAACGGAAGCCGGTCGACGGCACAACGAACTCTCGCCGGGCACCGACTCGCCGTTTCTGCAGCGCCCCGCGTATTGCATGCTCGTCGACGAGGCCGACAGCATCCTGATCGACGAAGCGAGCACGCCGCTCGTGATCGGCGGACCACGCTCGGCCGGGAGTGCGAGGCAGGAAGCTTGTTATCGTTGGAGCGCCTCGATTACGGCGCAACTCGCGGAAGGAACCGACTTCATCAGCGAGCAGCGACCGCGCCGCATCGAGCTCACGGCCGTCGGACGTCGGCATGTGCGCGAGTTGCCGAAGCCCGTCGCGGCGACCGAAATTTCATTGTCGATGCTCTACGAGTTCGTCGAGAGGGCCTTGCGCGTCGAGCGCGACTATTTGCGCGACCGGCATTATGTCGTGCGCGAGAATCCGAAAGAGCGCCGTTTGGAGGTCGTGATCATCGACGAATTCACCGGCCGACCGGGCGAAGGGCGCCGTTGGCAAGACGGCATCCATGAAGCGATCGAAGCGAAAGAGAAGTTGGAGATTCAATTCAACGAAGGACAAGCGGCCCGCGTCACCGTGCAAGATTTCTTCGGTCGCTATCCGCTGCTCTGCGGCATGTCGGGCACGGCGGCACCCTCGCGCGGCGAGTTCCGCGGGATCTACAAAGCCGATGTCGTAACGATTCCGACGCACCGGCCGAGCCGCCGCTTGCTGTTGCCGGCCCGCGTGCTGGGGACGACCGAAGCGAAGTGGCGGGCCGTGGTCGAGGAAGTGCGCGAGTTGCATGCCGTCGGCCGGCCGGTGCTGATCGGTACGCGCTCGATCGATAAATCACACCAACTCTCGACGCTGCTGACCGAGGGCGGCATTGCGCACGAAGTGCTCAACGCTTATCGCTTGGCGGAAGAAGCACGGATCATCGCGCAGGCCGGCGAGTGCGGCCGAGTCACGGTCGCCACGAACATGGCCGGCCGGGGGACCGATATTCATTTGAGTGCGGAGACGGTCGCGCTCGGCGGCTTGCATGTCATCGGCACGGAGTTGCACGAAGCCCAGCGGATCGATCGGCAACTCATCGGCCGCTGCGGCCGGCAAGGAGATCCCGGCTCGTTCCGCCAGTTCCTCGCCCTCGACGACGACATCCTAAAATCCGGCTTCGGCGAAGCGAAAGCGGAGCGAATCAAACAAGTCGGCGCATCGGCAACCGGCCCGCTGGAAAGCTGGCTCCCCCGCTTCCGCACGGCCCAACGAACGCTGGAGACCCGCCAAGTGACCGGGCGAAAGATGCTGCTACATCAGGAACAGCAAAGGCGTAAGTCGTTCGGAGAAATGGGGTTGGACGTTTATCTGGATGCTCCGGGGTAATCTACAATCAACCGACAAGCCCATAATTCTTTTCGATTTAGGCTTATGGAGCTACCATAAGCATCACCAAGAGTTGCTTAACGCCGTCTCCCTGCTAAGGTGAAGGGATGTCTAAATGGCTTCCAAAACCGGCCGACTATGCGGCAACATTCCGAACTCAGAATCCATGGCAGTCGCTCGGCGTGGTTCCAGCCGAGTTGGCGCCTGATACGCAGAGACCATTAGCAGATGTGCTTTGGAAGACGCTTCTCGACACCTCGTCAAAGCGACATCAAATCATCTTGGGGCCTCGGCGAGTCGGTAAGACGACCGTTATGTATCAGACAGTGCGCCAACTGTTGAATCGAAAGATCGTAGCGGATCGAGTTTGGTGGTTGCGTTTGGATCACCCTCTCCTAATTGATTGGGATTTGGGTGATATGGTCAAGCAGATCATCAAAATCTCTCGGGCTACAAACGACGCACCTGCATATGTCCTCCTTGACGAGCTGACCTATGCGAAAAAGTGGGATCTTTGGCTTAAGACGTTTTTTGACGAGAAATGGCCGATCCGTATCGTCGGCACGTCAAGCGCTACGGCAGCAGTCCGACAACGCGGAACGGAAAGCGGTGTAGGCCGATGGCACGAGCAGTATTTAGCACCCTATCTTTTTACGGAGTACCTCGACCTAAAGCGAATCACTTATTCGGTTTCGTGTGAGCAATCGCTCGGACAAACCATTGCGAGACTCATTGATCAAGACATGCCCTTCGACGCTTTGGCTGAAAGTCGAAGGCGATTTCTCCTCACCGGTGGCTTCCCGGAATTGCTACTGGCGGATAGGCGACCTGACGAGGCATCGGAACTGTTGCGATCACAGCGAGTTCTTCGATCGGACGCCCTAGAGAAAGCGTTGTATAAAGACATCCCGCAAGCATTTAATATTCAAGATCCGACAAAACTCGAACGTTTGCTTTACATCGTTGCCGGACAGATGACGGGAGTCGTTTCGCCGAATACGATCTCGGCAGGTCTCGAAATGGCCGCAGCGACAGTAGAGAGATATTTGGCATATCTCGAACGTGCCTTTATCGTCTTTACGCTTCCAAATTTCTCCCCATCCGAAGAGGCCGTTCAAAAACGTGGAAAGAAGCTTTATTTCGTCGATGGTGCCGTAAGAAATGCCGCACTTTTGCGAGGTATCGCTCCGCTTAGCGATCCGGCAGAGATTGGAATTTTGGTGGAGAACATGGCCGCAAGCCACCTTCGTGCTCTCGCCTACCAAGAAGATGTGCGTCTGTATCATTGGAGAAAAAAAGGAGCGGAAGTCGACCTCGTTTACGACCATCCGGACGATCCATTGGCATTTGAAATTACAGCTTCAAGGTCGCATGGACATAAAGGCATTCATGCCTTCCATGAGGCATATCCTAAGTTTCGGGGATCGTCCTATATTGTCGGAGACTTCGAAAAAGGAACTCATCCGACACTGGACCAGCCAGGTACCTTGCCTTTAGATCTCTTTTTTCTCGCGGTCGGCTGTCAGGAACGCCATGCACTCGAAAGCCGTGTCCGCGTCGGTCTCGACGATGGCGATGGTCAGCTACTACTGTTCTGATATCCGAATTTCTATCGAGCATCTCGACAATTCTCCGCGACCTATCACATACCCCCCTTTATTAGGGCAAGACCAACGGTTGCCCCCACTTGACTCAACCTTTGATCTCACCATAAATTAACAGTTTCCGTCAAACGGCCGTCTCGGGCTTTGCGCTCTCGGGGCACGTCGTCGCATCGCCGCTGTAGCTTCAATTGGTAGAGCACCGCTTTCGTAAAGCGGGGGTCGTGGGTTCGAATCCCACCAGCGGCTCTTGTTTTGCGCCGCTCGCAGTCGGGCTCGGTTCGCACGTCGCCCGGGTTTTTGCCGTCGCATCGAATCTATTTTTGCTTGGGGTGCTCGTCTTCGTACGGGTTCCTTTCCTCGGTCGTATTGGGAGATCGTTCGTATGTCGCAAGGCTTGGAATCGGGTATCAAGCAGTTGGCACTTTCGAACAGTCCGCTGTCGCCTGCCGAAGTGAAGCAGGCCATGCAAGCGGTCTCGACCGACATGACGAACTTTCGCGCCTTGGCCGATGCGGTCAACGAGCTGGAAGTGAACGAGAACCCGACCCCGGCCCAAAAGGTTCGGCTCGGCATCTGCTACTACCTGCTCGGCCGCAATCGCTTGGCGACGTCGACCTTGAGCAGTGCCGACGGCAGCGCGCTGGCCTACTTCTATCTCGGCAAGGCGAAGTTCTCCCAAGGAGATCACCGCGCGGCCGACGAAGCCTTCCAACAAGCAGCCAAGGGGGGCTTCCCGCACGACGATGTCACGCTCGCCCGAGCCGATGCGCTGCGCAACGCCGGCGATGCCAAGGGGGCGCTCACGTTGCTCGATTCTCTCTCCGGCGCGGTCGAGCAAACGGCCGAATATCTCTATCAACGCGGAGCCACGGTCGGCGTGCTCGGCGGCAACCCGACGGAAGTCGTCGCGCTGCTGGAACGGGCCGTCGAACTCGATCCCGGCCATCCGGGGGCATTGTTCGGCCTCGGCATGGAGAACGATCGCCGCGGCAACGATGAATACGCCTTGGATCTCTACCAACGTGCGGCCGTTCGCTTCCCGACGCATGTCGGAGCGCTCTTGAACCTCGGCATCTTGTATGAAGATCGCTTGCAGTTCGAGAAGGCTCGCCAGTGTTATCAGCGCATTCTCGATGCGTATCCGAACGATCCTCGGGCTCGGCTCTTTTTGAAAGATGCCCAAGCTTCGAGCGATATGTTCTACGATGAAGATGCGCAGCGCAAGCGCGACCGGATGAGCCAAGTGCTCGGCATCCCGGTCACCGACTTCGAGCTTTCGGTTCGAAGCCGCAACTGCCTGCAAAAGATGGGGATCATGACCCTCGGCGATCTCACTCGCTGCACCGAGCAAGAGTTGCTCGGCAGCAAGAACTTCGGCGAGACGAGCCTCAACGAAATCAAAGAGATGATGACGTCGAAGGGGCTGGAGCTCGGACAACTCGCGCACGAGAAGTCGCACCCGACGACGACGTACGAACCGGAAGCGCTGAGCCCGGACGAGCAAGCGTTGCTCAGCAAGAGCATCGCCGACTTGAACCTTTCGGTTCGGGCCCGCAAGTGCATGGTCCGTTTGAATATCCAAACCGTCGGCGAGTTGATCCGCCGCACCGGCGACGAGATGCTCGAATGCAAGAACTTCGGCGTGACGAGCCTCAACGAAGTCCGTGAAAAACTCACGCAATACGGCATCAAGCTCCGTGGAGACTGAGGTTTAGCCGCCGATATCGAATCGAACAAAAACGCGGCGGCTCATCCCGCCGCGTTTTTCATGCGCCGGCGTCCGGAAACGCTTTGGGAGAGTCTGCGAGGTTTGCTACGATGGTGTTAGGAGGATCACATGATAGCTTCTACATCTAAGTTCAACGATTTACTGAGCGAAGTCGGCCGATTGTCGCTCGAAGAACAAACGGAATTCGTGAACGTGCTTCAGCACAGGCTCATCGAACTGCGGCGTGATGAAATCGCGGCCGACATTGCCGAGGGAATGAAAGAGTTCGCCGAAGGAAAATCGACTCCCACGACCGTCGAGGAGATCATGCGCGAGCTGAAGTCGTGAAGCGAGCGATTCTACAGTCCAAGTCTTTCGCCCGCGCCTCGAAAGCTTATCTCAAGACGCACCCTAAGAGTGCTGACGCAATTGAAGACGTTCTGAATCTCCTCGCGGCCGATGCGTACGACCCGCGCCTTCGCACCCACAAGCTACAGGGGCGCTTTGACGGTTATTGGTCGTGCAGCGCCGGCTATGATCTTCGGGTCTTGTTTCAGTTCGTAACTCATAACGGTGAGGAAACGATCCTTCTCCTCTCGCTGGGTACGCATGACGAGGTCTATTGAACATCGATGGCTTCCTGCCCGATCTGCAATCATGTGAATCCGGCCGGCACGGCGCGGTGCGAGAAGTGCGACTCGTGGCTCGCGCAGGCTGCCGACGTCGGGCTCAAGCCGCAGGTGCGACCCGAGACGGCGAGCGCGAACACCACCGGTTCTGCGTCGCCGCTCACTCCGCAGTTTGCCGACGAACTACTCGCAATCCTCCAGGCGGGACGAAAGATCGAAGCGATCGCATTGTTTCGCGAGCGAACCGGGCTCGGCTTGCGCGAAAGCAAAGCGGCCGTCGAAGCGCTCGAAGCTGGAAGGCCGTTGCCGAACAGCGAAGCTGCTGCCGGAGTCGACGAAGGGAAAGTCGTCGCACTGTTGCGCGAGAATCAATTCATCAGCGCCATCAAAGAATATCGCACGGCGACCGGCCTGGGCTTGAAAGAGGCGAAGGACGCGGTCGAGGGGATCGCTCGCAAACACGGCATCGTCCCTAAACAGCAGGGATGTCTCGGCGCGCTGCTTCTCCTCTCGACTGCGATTCCACTGACCATGTGGTGCGTTGCGCAATTCGCGGCGGCAGGCCGATAGCTTCGCGCCAGGTCCGGTTATGCGGGTCGTTCCGCCTGTGTTAGACCACGCCTGAACGGACGTAAAACCGCGACCTATGTTTGCCGGAATCTCCACTTCGGACCTGCACGCGCTTTCGTAAGCCGGCGGATCGTCGTATTCAGGCACACTCGCTCAGGTTCGCGTTATGCAAAGCCGTCGGATCACGCAGCACATTTCGCTGCTCGGCATCGTTCTCCGAATGACCGATGTGGCAGGCATTGCGCTCGGCTTGTACGCCGCTGCGGCATGCGTCGATGTAGAGCCCGCGCATGCCGGCGCCATAGCCGCCGTGGCGGCGATCGCCGTGTTTCATTTGCTCAGCGAAGTGACCGGGCTCTATCGAAGTTGGCACGGGGTCTCGGCCGATCGCGAACTGCTGTGCGCAACCCTGACTTGGTCCCTGGCGGTACCGGTCCTGTTCGTGCTCGGCTTTGCGTTCGATACGCTTGCACCGCTTACTACCGAGCTTTCGCATCGTGGGATTCTGCTTTGGGCCGGGCTCGCGCCGCTTGCGATCGTCGGGCTGCGCTGTGGCTTTCGGATGTACCAACGTCGACAACGGGCCAAGGGGCGCAACGTCCGGGGGCTCGCGATCGTCGGCTGCACGGAGATCGGCTTTCAACTCGCGCGCAACATCGAACGAGCGCCGTGGAGCGGTCTGCGCACGGTCGGCTTCTTCGACGACCGGCCCGAGGAACGTCGTCAATCGCTGCCGAACGACGTGGCGGCCTGTGTCGGCAACATCGAAGAACTCGTGCGCCAAGCGGCCGACGGCCGAGTGCATATGATCTACATCACGCTGCCGCTCAGGGCCGAAAACCGGATCAAGAGCGTGTTGCAGCGGCTGGCCGACACGACGGCGTCGGTCTATCTCGTGCCGGATTTCTACGTGTACGAGTTGCTCCATTCGCGATGGATCAACGTCGGTGGGCTGCCGGCGGTGAGCATCTTCGAGAACCCGTTCTACGGCGTCGACGGCATGGTGAAGCGCGTGCTCGACGTCACGGTCGGTACGCTGATGCTCGTCGGTGCGGCGATTCCGATGCTGTGCGTCGCGGCGGCCGTGAAGCTCTCCTCGCGCGGGCCGGTCTTCTTCAAGCAGAAGCGCTACGGTCTCGACGGCCGACCGATCGACGTTTGGAAGTTTCGCTCGATGACGGTTTGCGAAAACGGGGCGGAAGTGACGCAAGCCAAGAAAAACGACATGCGCGTGACCAGGGTCGGTGCGTTCATTCGCAAGACCTCGCTGGACGAGCTACCGCAGTTGTTCAACGTGCTGGAAGGGACGATGTCGCTCGTCGGTCCTCGGCCGCATGCCAACGCACACAACGAACACTTCCGCAAGCAGATCCAAGGTTACATGCTGCGCCATAAAGTGAAGCCGGGCATCACGGGCTTAGCTCAAGTAAGCGGCTGGCGCGGCGAGACCGACACGCTCGACAAGATGCAAAAGCGCGTCGAATGCGACCATCAGTACATCCGCGACTGGTCGCCGTGGCTCGACATTAAGATTTTGTTCCGCACCGTGTTTACGGTGCTTTCGAAGCAGAATGCGTATTGAGGAAGGGATCAGGGGTCGGGGGCCAGGGGTCAGTTAAGACCTGAGCCCCGCGGAACTCCCGTCTTCTACTGATCCCCGACCTCTGACCTCTGACCCCTGCCTAAAAAAAGAAACCGGCCCGGGGTTTGATCCCCGGGCCGGCTTTTATTCAGCAACACATTTCCGAATCGCAACGCTTAGTAAGCGTGAGCGATCGAGCGACCGCTGCGAATCGTGGCCGAAGGATCGACCATCGGCGGAGGAGGCATCGGGCCCTTCTCCTTCTTCGGAGCAACCTTCGGAGCGGCCGGGGCAGCCGGAGCTACCGCGTCGCCACAGGTGGTGCAGGTCGGAGCAGCATCGGCACAGGCCGGAGCGGCACACGTCGGAGCAGCACAAGTCGGGGCGGCACACGACGGAGCGGCTTCACCGCAGGTCGGAGCAGCACACGACGGAGCGGCACACGAAGGAGCAGCCGCACCGCAAGCCGGGTCGGCACAACCGTTGGTGCAGCTATTGCAGCTGTTGCACTTCGGCAAGCAGCAGCTGATGTTCTTGAACCGGAACAACCGGCTCAGGATGCAGCGATCGTTGCACTTCGAGCCGCAAGGATCGCAGCAGCCGTTACCGGCACCGCACGAAGGACCGGCAGCACCGCAAGCCGGTTCGGCAGCGGCACAGTTCGGACCAGCGTCACCGCACGACGGAGCGGCACAGCTCGGGGCTGCACAGCTAGGAGCCGCACAGCTTGGGCCGGCGTTACCGCACGACGGAGCAGCAGCACCGCAGGCCGGATCGGCACAGCCGGTGGTGCAGGTGTTGCAACCGGAGTTGCAGCAGCCGCGGTTCAACAGGCCGCGAAGGCCCGAGAACAAGCCGCATTGTTTACCGCAGCCGCTACCGCATTGATCGGCACAGCCGTTACCGGCCGAACCGCAAGACGGATCAGCAGCCGCACAAGTCGCTTCGTGGCAGGCAGGACCCGCATCGCAGCAGGAAGGTTGGCAGCAGCTGCCCCCACCTACCATACGATCGAGCAAACCGGCTCCGAAGCTTTGGCTACATAGCCCGGCACTCATTACGAGCGCCCCTAGAAACTTAGAGAATTTCATCGAGCAACGTCTCCTTTGCGGAACTGCGGGCAGCGCGTCGCTTCGACTTCGACACCGTTTGGGCCGCACCTCTTTGTGCTGCTGAAGCGAAGCGGCTGAACACGCGTCGCAGGCATCCTGCCCGTCGCTCGTTCGGCCAACTTCAGAGGTTCGATCCGTCGGTGTTTCTGTCGGTGCGGCGTGGGTCGGGACCCACAATTCACAAGTTATGAACATCAGAACCGTCGAGCCCTTCCGTGGCTCGAAAAACTGGTGCGGCCTCTGATGTCGCAACGGGCCGGTTGGGCTCCGTGTGCTACACATGGACAACCTTTGTAATCGGCCCCGCGGAGAATCCGCCTTGAGAGGGCGGAACTAATTTTCCTCAAATGGTTTACGTTTCCTAAGGGGCAAGGTTTGCGCGTCGCGTAGACTAGGAAAACCTTGCGGCCTCACAACCGGCAAAGTCTGCCGAGTCGATCGTAGGCGACGCACGATCGGTCTGTTATCGTCAGCCCGATCGGCAAGGTCGGCCTAGCTTTTGAAATCGCATTTCGCTCGCGTGCGCTCGATAGCACTCCCAGCATGGTTGCAACATGACTATTCGTTACGCCCATACCAACCTCATTGCCGACGACTGGCGAGGCTTGGCGGACTTTTACGTCGAAGTCTTCGACTGCGTTCCCATCAGCTCCGAGCGCGATCACCATGGGCCTCTGACGGACCAACTGACAGGCATGCCCGGCGCGAGGATCCAAGGTCGCCATCTTCGTCTTCCAGGACACGGCGACCTGGGGCCGACGCTCGAGGTGTTCAGCTATGCCCAGAACGCCGCGCACCCGCCGACCGAGCTCCACCGGCCGGGCTTCCAACACTTAGCGTTCGAGGTCGACGACGTGGAACAAAAGCGAACCGAGATCCTTGCCCGCGGCGGACGCGAAGTCGGCCAACTCGTGACGCTCGATATCGCCGGCGCGGGCTTGCTCACGCTCGTCTATCTGACCGATCCCGAAGGGAACATTCTCGAACTTCAAAAGTGGCATAAGTAGCCGTCGGACTGTGAGTGTCGAAACTCTCCACTTCGAAGTTACGAGCCGCGTAGCAATCGGCGACACAAGCACACCCCTCTTTCGCCGGCGATGGCGTTCGGCGGCAACTCTCAGAGGGAAAGTCGTTCCGATACCGGTCAGATCAACGGTTTTGCATCCCTTTTCACGGGCAACTTGCTAGGCCCTTCCCGGCTGCGTATCCTTAATCCTTCCCGCCGTGCTCCCCGCCTGCTTGCAAATTCGTCGTTCGGCCTCGATCTCGCGGCCGTTTCGCTCCGCATTGCTTCGGCATCTTGAAATAACCTCGCATTGAGAATTCCCGTATGAAATCGTCCCGCCTCGTCGTGACCCGTTCGTGGATCACCGCTCCTTGGGCACTCGCTGCGATTCTGCTATTCGCCGCCCCTTCCTTCGGGGCCGATCCGCTCGATTGGCCCAACTGGCGCGGCCCTGAACAGAACGGCATTTCACGCGAGACGGGCCTTCCCGCCGAATGGGATTTCGACGGCACGAATCTTCTCTGGAAGAGCACCGAACTCGCCACGCGCTCTACGCCGATCGTGATGAACGGCAAGCTCTATACGTTGGCGCGCAGCAATCCCGAAACACACAAGGAAGGCGAGAAGGTCATCTGCGCCGATGCCGCCACCGGCAAGATCTTATGGGAAAACAAATTCAACGTCTTCCTCTCGGATGTTCCGGCCGAGCGCGTGGCCTGGGGTGTCGTCGTCGACGAACGAACGTCGCCGTCGTTTATGAAGACCTCGTGCTTATCAGCGCCGTGATGACGAACTGGGGCGAGCTTTCGGTTCCCGCGCATCGCTTCATCGCCTTCGACAAGAAGACGGGTCAAGTCGTTTGGTTCAACGGCACGTCGCTGCGTCCCGACGACACGACCTATAGCACGCCGACGATGGGGGTCATCAACGGCCAAGCCTCGATGGTGTTCGGTTCCGGCGATGGTCGGGTTTGGGGTTTCCAACCGCGCACCGGTAAGCCGGTGTGGAACTATCAAATGTCGCTGCGAGGTTTGAACGTTTCGCCGCTGATCTCCGGCGACACCGTCTATTTCGGCCAAAGCGAAGAAAACCCCGACGACAGCAGCATGGGTGCCGTGGCGGCGCTCAACGTGGCCGACGCCAAAGGAGACGTGACGAAGACCGCCGCTCTCTGGCGCAATAAAAAGCAAATGGTCGGCAAGAGCTCGCCGGTCGTGGTCGGTGATCGGGTTTATGCGTTCGACGACGGCAACATCTGCTATGTGCTCGACGCGAAGACCGGCGAATCGATCGGCAAACCGCTCCGCCTGATCGGCTCGATCATGCGTGCGAGCCCCCTCTATGCCGACGGTAAGATTTACGCCTGCACGACAAGCGCGTATCACTGCATCGAGCCGACGAAGACCGGTGCGAAGATCACGCAAAAACTCCGGTTCCCGAACGGCGAAGAGATTCACGGGTCGATGATCGCCTCGCACGGCCGGCTCTATCTGCCGACGATCAACGCCATGTACTGCATCGGGTTGAAAGATGCCGTACCGGCCGCAACCGAGCGTCCGGCGTTGCCGAAAGAAGCCGAACTCACCGACAAGACCCCGGCGGTGGTGCAGGTCGTGCCGGCCGAATCGCTCATCAAGCCGGGCGATAAGATCGCTTACAAAGTTCGCTTGTTCAACGCGCGCGGCCAGTTGCTGGAAGAACCGAAAGACGTGAAGTTCAGCATCACCTCCGGCGGCGAGATCGACGGCTCGGGCAACTTCACCGCGGCGAGCGAACCGAAACATACGGCAGCTTACGTGACCGCCGAAGTCGGTGGCTTGAAAGGAACGGCAAGGTTGCGCGTCATCCCGCCGTTGCCGTGGAAATTTAATTTCGACGAGATCACGGTCGACACGCCGAATCCGGTGTCGGGCGTCTTGGAAGGAGAGCCGCCGGCCACGTGGATCGGCGTCCGCTATCGCCACAAGATCCGCGCAGTCGACGGCAACAACGCGATGGTCAAGGTGACGACGATTCCGAAAGGAACGCGCAGCCAAAGTTGGATGGGCCGCACCGACTTCCACGACTACACGATCCAAGCCGAAGTGCGCGGAGCTACGAAGAACGGCAAGCTGCCGGATGCCGGGCTCATCGCGCAGCGCTATACGCTCGACTTGATGGGCAACGCGCAACAATTGCAGATCCGTTCTTGGACGGCCCTCCTCGAACATCGCTTCGCCGTGAGCGCGCCGTTTGCTTGGAAGCCGAATACGACTTACGTGTTGAAGTTCCGCGCAGAGACTTCCGGCGAGAAGGCGATCTTGAAAGGGAAAGCCTGGAAGAAGGGAGATGCCGAGCCGGCCGAATGGACGATCACCGGCACCGACGAAGTCGGCAATCTCAACGGAAGTCCCGGCCTTTTCGGCAACGCGAACGATGCCGAAATCACCTACGACGAAATCACCGTGACGCCGAACGAGTAAGCATAACTTTTCGATCATCGCTATTCGAGGTGCTCCGTGGAGCACTTCATCGCCCGATCTCAGATTAGGATAACCTCATGTTCTCGACGTTTTCTCGCCGGCTCGCGATTCCCTGTTTAGCGAGCTTAGCGTTCGGCCTCGGCTGCGATTCCCCTAAGCCTGCCGCACCCCGCGGAAGCACCGGCGGAATCGGTAGCTCGGCGATCGCAACTCCTGCGTCATCCGACCCGCTCGCTCCGCCGGTGATCGAAGTTCCGGCGAAGGTGAAGCTCGAGCCGGCCGAAGTGGCTCCGGTCAAAGTCGTCACGGAAGGGACGCCGGTTCCCGTCGCCTCGGCCGCAGGCTCGAAGAAAGTCGTCGAGAAGGAAGTCACGGAATCGATCGTCGTTCCCGGCGCTACGAAGACGACGACGACCGAAACGAAGGTCGGCGGCACGGACGTCAAGACGACCGTCACGACGACGCCCGCCGCATCTCCTACCGGCACTTCTCCTACCGACATCGGCGGCAAGCCGCCCATCATGCTCTCGCCGAGCGTTACCGTGAAGGTCGCTACTCCGGCTGCAACGCCGACCTCGACCGTGCCCGTTAAAGTCGAGGTGAAAGTCGAGCTCGCGAAGCCGGCTACGGAAATCAAGCCGGAAGTGAAGCCTGAGATCAAGCCGGAAGCTAAACCGGAAGTGAAGCCTGCGCCTGACGCGAAACCGCAAGCGGACACGAAACCGGCTCCCGAAGTGAAGCCTAATGCCGAAGTGAAGCCGGAGGCGAAGGCTCCGATCGCCGTTGCGATGGTAGACACGAAGACCACCTCCGGCGCAACCGCTATCGCACCCTCGGCGGGTTTCCTTCCGCCGCAAGCCTTGCTGGCCGGGAAGTCGTCCGTCGCGGCGCCGGTCATCGGCGTGAAGAAGGACGACTGGAATCAGTGGGGCGGCTCGTCCGTTCGCAACAACATTCCGGCCGGTAAGAACATCGCCTCCGAATGGTCGCTCGGCGAAGGCTACCTCAGCGACGGAGTCTTCAAGAAAGAAGACGCGTCGAAGAACGTCCTGTGGGCCGCCGCCGTCGGTTCGCAAACCTACGGCAATCCGATCGTCGCCAACGGCCAAGTCTATGTCGGCACGAACAACGGCGCCGGCTGGATCAAGCGCTATCCGGCCGCAGTCGATCTCGGCTGCTTGATCGCGTTCGACGAAAAAGACGGCAAGTTCCTCTGGCAACATTCCAGCGAAAAATTGGCGACCGGTCGCGTACACGATTGGCCGATGCAAGGTATCTGCTGCTCGCCGCTCGTCGAAGGGGATCACGTCTGGTTCGTGACGAGCCGCGGCATCGTGCTTTGTCTCGATGCCCAAGGTTTCTACGACGGCGAAGACGACGGCCCGATCGTCGGCGAGCCGGTGCGGCTCTTCGACGTAATGAAGAACGACGACCCGAAGCTCGACAAGCTCGAGCCCATGCTCGTCGAGCTCAAGGCGGGCAAGGTCGCCGAAGGCTTGCGCAAGCAGTTCTCCGCGCTCGGCATAGAGCTGCCGGCCGATGTCGCCGTCGCGGCGGGCAAGCGCCCGAGCAGCTTCGTGGCGAAGTATAAAGACGGCGCGCTCGAACGCGTCATTCAAATGCAGATGGAAGGGCCGAAGCTCGGCGTATACAAGGTTCTCAACGTCTCCGACAAAGACGAAGCCGACGTGATCTGGCAGCTCGACATGATGAACGAGCTCGGTGTTTCGCAACACAACATGTGCTCCTGCTCGGTCACCGATGCCGGCGATTTCCTCTTCGTCTGCACGTCGAACGGCGTCGATGAAGGCCACATCAACCTGCCTGCTCCCAACGCTCCGAGCTTCATCGCGCTCGACAAGAAGACCGGCAAGCTCCTCTGGAAAGACAGTTCGCCGGGACTCAACATCTTGCACGGCCAATGGTCGAGCCCGGCCTATGCCGTGATCGACGGCACGCCGCAGATCATCTTCGCCGGCGGCGACGGTTGGCTCTACAGCTTTAAGGGAGACGCCGGAAAAGACGGCAAACCGGAGTTGCTCTGGTCGTTCGACGCCAACCCCAAGACCTCGAAATACATCCTCGGCGGACGAGGCACGCGCAACGAGATCATCGCCACACCCGTCATCTACAACGACTTGGTCTATCTCGCGGTCGGCCAAGATCCCGAGCACGGCGAAGGGATCGGCCATCTCTGGTGCATCGATCCGAAGAAGCGCGGCGACATCAGCGGCGAGCTCGCCTTCAGCTTGAAGGATCCCAAGACCCCGATCCCGCATCGCCGCTTGCAAGCGGTCGACGAAGCGGCCGGCGAAGTCGCTCGCCCGAACCCCAACTCGGGCGTCGTTTGGCACTACAGCCAGTTCGACAAAGACGGCAACAAGAAGGTCGCCTGGGAAGAAGAAATGCACCGCACCTGCGGCACCGTCGTCATCAAAGACGATCTGCTCTACATCGCCGACTTCAGCGGCTTGTTCCACTGCGTCGACGCGAAGACGGGCGTTCCTTATTGGACCCACGACTTGCTCGCCGCGTGCTGGGGTTCGGCGATGATCTGCGACGGCAAGGTTTACATCGGCGACGAGGAAGGGAAGATCGCGATCTTCAAGCACTCGAAGGAATACGAAGAGCCGGGCATCGTCGAGATGGGCAACTCCATCTACACCACGCCGCTCGTCGCCAACGACAAGCTCTTCATCGCCAACAAGACCCACGTCTTCGCCATCGGCCCGAACGAAGGGGACGGCGAGTCGAAGAAAGACGAGAAGTAAAACGCTTGCCTCGCTCAAGCCCTCGGAGCGCGGACGGCGCTCCGAGGGCTTTTGCATGCGCTGGCGAATGACTGATGCCTCATGTCTAATGCCTAAGGAAGCACGCATGTCGAAGCCCGAGGGTTTACTATTCGTGCTTCGTCCTTCTTTCGTCATTCGGATTTCGACATTCGACCTTAGGGAATCGACATTCCCTCACTGACCTCCACGAGCCCGGCGACGTCGAGCATTCCGGTGATGCTCGTGTCGAACTACCCGGAATACCAAGCCCAGGCCGTGGCGCTCGGAGCCGCCGCAGGTTTCGGTAAGGCGGATCTCGACCGCCCGGAAACCTTAGCGAAGTTCGCAGCCGCCCTCCAATCATGAGGTGAACGAAGGTAGCGAACGCTTCGCAACGAGCGTAGTATGCACCGACGATCACTCGCCGTCCCCATGGATAGACCCAGAGTCCGCTCATCGTGACCGACGCAGCTTCCGTTTCCGGCATCACTTCTCAGAGTTTGCTCGCGCGCGTGCGTCGGCATGCGCCGGAAGCTTGGGAACGCTTGTCGGCAATTTATGGACCCTTGGTCTATCAATGGGGACGCCGGTGCGGCCTGCCGGCGGAAGACGCCGCGGATATCGTGCAAGAAGTGTTCGGAGTTCTCGCGCGCAGAATCGACGACTATCGGGGCGCGGGAAAATTTCGCGCCTGGCTCTGGACCATCACGCGCAACAAAGTCCGCGATCATCTTCGCCGCTCACAGGCGCAAGCCCTCGCCGTCGGCGGATCGACCGCTTATCAAAGCCTGCAACAACTCTCCGACGATGCGCCCGAGCCGTGGTCGGCGGAAGAGCGGAGCGCAACGAAGCATTCCGTTGCGCAGCAGGCCGGCGCGGAGCAAGGCCTGGCGGAAAAAGGAATCACGACGCGGACCTTGGAACTGGTGCGCGCCGAGTTCGAGCCGACCACTTGGCAAGCGTTCTGGATCGCGACCGTCGAAAAAAGAACGGCCGCCGAAATCGCCGCCTCGCTCGGCATCACGAAGCACGCCGTTCACCAAGCCAAGTACCGCGTTCTGCGACGCTTGCGCGAAGAGTTCGACGGGCTCGCGTAAGCGTAAACGCCGGATACCGTGGCGTCGGCCGACGCTACTTCATCTCGCAGTTCGGCAAGACCTGCTTAAGCGCTTCCAGCATCGCCGGCTGAACGCGCGAGCCGATCCTCGTCAACGACTTCAACTGCTTGCAGTTCTGCAGCGGCGCGAGATCGGAGACTTGCGTGCTGTCGCAATTCAGACTGGTCAGCGGCATTCCCTGCACCACCGACAGGTCCGCGACCGGGGTCTTGCTGACGCTCAAGAGCGTGAGCTGCATCCCTCTCAGCGGCGATAAATCCGACACCCCCGTGCCGACGCAATACACGGCCGTCAACGGAAGTCCTTGAAGAGGAGTGAGATCCACGAGCGTGCTCCCGGGCTTGTTTCCGCTGCAGTTCAAGACCTTCAAGCCCGACAGTGCCCGCACGGGATAGATGTTCGACACGTTGTCGGAAAGAAACATCAAATCGGTGACGACGCCGTCTTGAATTCTCGGCACCAGCTTCCCATCGAAGCCGGGATTGAGCTCCATCATCTTTTTAGAAACGGCATCGACTTGCTGTTGAGCAGGCAGCGCCGCGACTTCCTTCAGCCACTTCTGATAAGCGACATTGCCGAACGGACCGCGCGGGTCGTCGACGAGCGGCTTCGGCACGGAAACGGCGGCGCCGGTCGAGCTCGGCGCTGGGCTCGCGCTCCGTTCACCGAGCGGCGTCGTCGGAAGCTTGCGTGCCGGAACGACCGCGGTCGCTTCGACGATTCGCTTCTCGATCCGTACTTTTTGCAAACCGGTCAGCGACGGTAGCGCCGCTTGATACCAATAGAGGGCGGCGGCGGCGAGTTCCTTTCCGGTCCCTTTCTTGGAAGCGTCCCAAAACGCGTCGGCCATAGCGGCGCGTGCAGCCCCTTCGGCGGCGACCGTCATGCTCTTGGCAGCGAGATCCTTCCACGCCTCGTCGCTCCCTTTCGCCAAGAGCGGAAAAGCCGTCGTCCAATCATCCTCGACCATCGCCCGATACCGTCCGACGAGGAAGTTCGCTTCCGAATCATCAGGCGCGGTCGCGAGTTTCGCGAGTGCGGCGGCGGCAGCGGTCCATTCCTGTTGTCGCGCTGCAAGCAAAGTATTTCGATCGCGGGTCGACTTCACGGCCGCCGCGTCGCCGATGCGCGGGGCGATCGTCAACGCATAGTCGCCGAAGCGCTTCGCTTCGTCGAATGCCGCACGGCCGATCGCGGCTTCGAGCATGGCCGTCGCGTCGTCGTAGATCGCGCGGGCAACCGTCGGCGGGCGCGTTTTCAGAAGCACCCCCTTCCAACTATCGATGTAGATCGTCGGAGCGTCGACGTCGTAGTCGTTCACGATCGTCGCGAGCACACGGCGCAACACCGCCGGATCGTCGCCGTCGACCGCGAACACGCGAGCCTCGTTGATCAGCACGTAACGGTCGGTCGGCTCGACCGTTTGTCGCGATTGCTCCAGCAGCTTATCGGCGAACCCGGACTTCTTATCCGGCACGCGCGCTGCGGTGTAATCGTCTTGATAAACTTCCTTGATGAGCTGCAAGGCGGCCTGTTGCAGCTTCGCATCCGGCACCGGCAACCGCGAACCAGCCGCATTCGGAGCAGGGGCTTGGCCTTCCGTCGCGGAAACAACGTCGGGAGGGTTGGCCGGAGCGACAGGCATCGTTGGCGTGACAGCCGGCGACGGCACCTGTGCGAGCGTCGAAGGTTTCGGTCCTGAGGTCGCAGGAGATCTCGGGCCCGAAGCGACGGCCGGCACCGACTTCGGCGGAGCATTCGCTTCGGGCGCCATCGTCCAAATCAGCTCGGGCAACGCACCTTGTGCGGCCGGTTGGTCGGTAAGGCGAAACTCGTACGTCGCCTTTTGCGGCTCGCCCAATCCTTGCCCGGGAATGAGCACGACGTCGACCGCGTAACGGCCGACCGGCAGATACATCGTTTGCAGCGGCATGCGCAAGGTAACCGTTTCGCCGCTTTGAACCACGGCTTGCTCGCTCGCCATCGACCAAACGCCGAAGGAAAAAATGCCCGGCTGCATGGTATGTAGGTTCGCGTAAGGCTGGAGCGCCGTAGGGCCCGGCTCCAGGCATCGCAGTTCGGTTTTCGCCATCGCGACATGCCGCATCGCGGAACCGGTATAGGTGCCCGACAAAGGAAGAGCATTGGCCGTTGAATTGCGGGCGCGAATCAGCATCGTGTAGGCACGGCCGCGCTGATTTTCGCGAGCGAGCGGCGAGATCTCAAACGCCAATGGTTGCGAAGGGGACGAACCACCGACGAACTCCGTGGTCGCCGGAACGCTTTGCGTCAAGGTCGAGGCGATCGGAAGCGGTGACGTGGAGGCCGGAGTCGCAACGTCGGTGGGTGCCCAGCGAGGGTTCGTCAGCTTGCCGTGGAAGTTGTTGCCGCTGGAGTCGATGAGCCTGTCGCCGGAGCCTTCATCGCAATGGTAAAGTGCGATCGTGTCGGCGTCGGGCGTGAAGCGGCGTTGCGGCGTGAAATGCGCCTGATAGCGCACGACTTTCGAGATCCGTAACTCGTCGATGTAACCTTGCGATTGAAAGAAGTCGAGCGGCTCGTAGAGCAGGTTGGAAGTGAGGCGGGGAGGATTGTGAATTAACGTCTTGCCGTCGAACCAACTGAGAATCTCTTGTTGTCCGTTGATACTCCTGCCGAACGTGATCGCGATGTGATGGAGTGCCGGCGTCGCGTCGGTTGCGAATAGTTCTCCGCCGTAGGTCGGCAATCTCGACGCGGTGCCGGGCGAGCGTAACATCTTGTGACTCGAATAATAGCGCCGCATCGTCCGATCGATGCCGATGTTCCAACTGGCTTTCATTTGCGGCATGTTGCGGCCGGAAAACTCGAAGAATGCCGGTCGATCCAGCGACACGGTCGATTTGACGAAGAACTCGTCGAGCATTGGGGTCGGGCGGGGGACGGTCCAAGCTTCGATCGTCAGAGGAGTCGAGCCGTCGTAGTGCAACGACTCGACCGTGATCAGCGGGTTCTTCACATCGAACGGCTCGCCGTAGATCCAAAGATTGCCGGTCGGCGGAACGACAGGGGCGGGTGTCGCTACGGAGATCGCCGAAGGGGGCGTCGTGTTCGTGTTCGCGTTAGTATTTATCGAAGCGATCGCCCCGGCAGGTTCCAACGGCATCCAAGCGGCCTCCATGATCCAGCCCGTATCGACCGGTTGATCGACGATCCGGAACTCGCACGTTGCCTCCTGCTTTCGGCCCAGGCCTGCCATGGGAGCGAATACCACATGGAGTCGGTAACGTCCGACCGGCAAATCCGACATCCGCATCAAACCTGGCATCGAATACGAATAGTGTTTTGCCATCGAAGTGTTTTTCGTCGACAGCGCGAGCGAGGTGAGACCGATGCGCGAGCTCGTCGCACCGCGCGCTTGGATCATTTGCAGCGCTGCGGGATCGGAATCGAGATATTCAAGATGCGTATGGACATACAAGAAATTTTGACTTCTTGAAGGATCCGGGTTCGGCGGAAGCGGGAGTTCCGGGAGATTGGGATTCGTGGTACGAACGTTGAGCGGCACGTCGGTGCCGCGCGGCACTTCTTTGCGAATGGAGTCGAAGAAGAACGCTAAGGGTTCGGATTCGTCCGACCCTTGAAAATGGGGTCGATCCGCATTGCCCCCGAACTTTCCGGTAACCGTCCTTACTCCTGTCGACGGAGAAACGGCGACGGGAGGGTTGTTAACGGTCGGCGCAAACGTCGGAGGGTTGTTGACCGGCGGAACGACTTCGGGAAGCGGAGGCGCTGGGTTATTCGGCGGCGTGTTATTGGAAACAGGGACGCTCGGCGCAGGGCCAACCGGTACGATGGCCTCCGGGCGCTCCGTCTGCGGCTGCACGACGACGGTCCCGCCGTCGGGCACTTCCACCCGGGCGATTTCCCTGCCGCTCTTGTCGCGAATGCTGACCCACACACCGAAGCACAACAGCACGGCTCCGGCTGCCGCCGCGGCGATGAGCGGCATCCGATTGCCGCGCTTCGGCGGCAACGCTGCCCCGGTCATCGGTCGTCGGACTTGCGGGATGGTCATCGAACTGGGGCTGGAGCCCGGCATCGACCCGAACCCGGCCGGTAGCGGCGCGGCCGGTGTCGGCGCGATGGGCGCGACGGCGAAGTCGACCACTCCGAAATCCTTGGCCGTATCGATCGTCGGCAGTGCTTCGGCGATGTCTTGCATCGTCGGGCGCAGATCAGGTTGCTTCGAGAGCATCCGCGCCAACAGCCCTTCGAGCGCGGCCGGGGCTTCGGGCCGAAGACGGCGGAGTTGCGGCACCGGCCGCTCGCGATGAGCGAGAATCTTTTCCACGAGCGTATCGCCGCCGAAGACGTATTCGCCGGTGAGGATGCGATAGAGCGTGCAACCGAGGCCGTAGACGTCGGACTTCGCATCCGCGTGCCGCGTGTTCAGCGCCTGCTCCGGCGCCATGTAATCGACGGTCCCCATCACTGCGCCGGTGTGCGTCAATTCTCCCTCCGTCATCACTTCGCCGAGGCCGGAGTCTTCGAAGCGCGCGAGGCCCATGTCGAGCACTTTCACGGTGCCGTCCTGGTCGATGAGCAAATTGCCGGGCTTGATGTCGCGATGCACGATGCCCTTCGAGTGCGCGAACGCGAAGCCGCGCGCCGCTTGCGCGATGTAGTCGCACGCAAGTTTGACGTCGAGTTTCCCTTGCTTCTTCACGAGCGAAGAGAGGTCCGGTCCGGCGACGTGTTCCATCACCAGATAATGGACTCCGTCTTGCGCCCCGGCGTCGTAGGCATGCACGATGTTCGGGTGGATCAACTTCGCCGCGGCGCGCACTTCGCGCTCGAAACGCTTGATCGAGTCGGCGCTCTTCATGGCCGCCGTGGAGAGGACCTTGAGCGCCACGATCCGATCCATGCGGCGATGCCGGGCCTTAAACACTTGCCCCATGCCGCCGGCTCCGAGGCGATCGATCACCACGTAGTCGCCGAAAACGAGACTCTTTCCCTTACCCTGATAAACCGTAGCCGCTTGAAACTTGGTGAGCTTCCCTTGTTGCACCAAGGCCTGCGCCAAGGTCTGCACGTCGTCGGTCTTATCTGGGGGAAGCTGCTTATCGATCACGGTCAATTCGTCGGTGGAAACGAACCCGATGGTCGTGATGAATTCGACGAACTCCGTACGCGTCATAGTTCGAGCCGCTTTCGAGTCGGAAGACGAAGGAATCTTGCCGGTAGCGGAACTTTGCTGCTGAGCTCCGTGTTGCTGAGCTCCGTGTTGCTGAGCTCCGGGCTGCTGAGTTCCGTCCGGCGGGGGACCGTTGCGCTTGAGCGATTCTACAACTTTACGGCACGCCGGTTCGTCGACATAGGGTTGCGCGGCCGCAGGTGCTTGAATTCGCTCGAGGAGGCTGTCCGACGACGCGGAATTGAGCCCGTGGACCGTATCTTCGCAGTTCGAGCACTTCGCCACGTGCGCCGTGACTTCCTCGGCCTGCGCGATCGGCAACAGCCCATGAACATACGTCGATAGCTTTTCGTGCGTTGGGCAAGGTTGGTTGGTCACGGGAGCGAAGTCTCCAACAGGCGGTTGTGTTGCGGCAGCACGCATTGGGGCAGGTTCCAGCGCGATCCAATGGCGCTCTACCTATACAAGACGAAGGGGGTTCACACTTGTTTTTCCCGCCGTTCACATCGCTGCCGCCGAAGCCACTTCGCAATCAGTTGAAAGGCCGATGGGTGCGATTTCAAAGCATATCTTCGCATGCTCTGAGCCGTTTGCCATAAGATAACGCCCCGCTTATGCTTCGCTTGAATCCCTCCATAAGAAGGAGACACGAAGAGGAGAATTGCCGCGAACTGGAATCCGCGGCTTCAGAAAGCCGAGATGGCTTTAGGCCGTCGCAGAGAGCACGACGGCCGCGTCGACCATCGAGCCGACGCAGAAGATTAGGCCGAGATGCCGGTCACCGCTGGATCGCTCACGGCAAGTAGCGATACTTCACGATGGCCGACGAAGTCGCCTCCGATTACGGAAGCCCTCATCTCATTGTGCGCAACGAAATGAGAAGGCAATGCCGCCGATCAAAGATTCGTCGGCGCAGGCGCATTTTTCACCGCGTTAGGACCCGACGTTACTGCTTAGCAGCCACTAAGGCTTCTTCGGCCCGCAATAGGAAAGGGCTAGCAGCGCAAAGCCGGTCGAAAGGTTTGGGTCTCCCTCGAACCATTTACCGTTCTTGTTGACCCACGAGCCATCGGTTCCTTGGCGCGTAATGAGAGCCGCGGCGAGATCATCGCGCCAGACGTGCGCGACCCCCTTACCATCGGTGAGCGATTCTTGGCCCAAGGCATCGAGCGCGCGGGCGAAGAGCATGTAGTAGTAATAGAGCCCGGCGTCGCCGAGGCCGGGATTGCTATCGAGCGTGTAGTTGTCTTTGATCCACTTGATCGCCGCGACGACGCGCGGATCGTCGGCCTTCAAGCCGGCGAACACCATGCTCTTCAGGCCGGCGTAGGTCATCGAGGCGTAGCTGCGAAGACCGCCGTTCTCGGTCTTTCCGGCCGGGCTGCTTCCGCCCCCGGCGACGGAATAATAGAAGCCGCCGTCGGGGTTCTTTGCGCTATGCTCGGTCGTGTTGTGTTCGGTTTCCAGGTTCTGGCAGCGCGAGATAAACACCAAGGCGCGCTTCACCGCTTCGTCGTCTTTATCGTTCCCCGCGGCTTGCAGTGCTTCCATCAAGAAACTGGTGTTCGACAAGTCGGGCCGGCCTTCCTTGCCGTAACTCACGCCGCCGTAGCTGAGGTCGGAAGGCTCGCCGCCGAACTGAAGACTCTTCACGTACGCGTCGGCCTTCTTAATCGTTTCGTCGAACTTGCCGTCTTTGTTCGCTTCCGCAAAGCAGACGATCGCGAGGCAGGTCTCGTAGTTGCCGAGATGACTCCCGACTTTATAGATGCCGCCGTTCGGTTGCACGAACGTCTTGAGATAGGCCAAGCTTTTGGCGACGACCGGATCTTCCGGCGTGATCCCGACGCGCATCAGCGAGGTCGCGACCAGCGCGGTGATGCCCGGTCCGGCGACGGCCGTGAACGACCCATCGGCTGCTTGCCCCTTCGAGCGCAGGTATTCCACCCCGAGCGCGATCGCCCGCTCGCGCTCGGCCGCGGTCGGCTGCTTGGCCGTGGCCGTGGCTTGCGCATGCAGCCGGTTCTGCGAAGTCGGAGCCATCGCGAGCGACGTCATCAAGGCGACGAAAAACCATTTCGATAACGACATCGTGCGACTCCTCGAAACAAGGCAAGATAGGACGAAGCGATTCGCGGCCGAGAACGGTCGCCGCTCGTTAGCATATCACTATCCCGCGCTCGATCCACCACCCTCGGAAAGCGACGAAAACATCGCCGCAAAAGGCTGTTTTTTCGCCGCTTGATGCCCAACGAAAGCTATCACGGGAATAAGCCGGTGTTAGGATAACGAAAGGTTAGGACCGTTCCTCCGAATGATGCTCGGTTCCCGACACACGGCATCCTACTTCCGCCATAAGAAGGGGTTACTCCGCCGATGCGATCGTACTTCGACACCCGTTTCATCGGCTGGATCTTCATCGCATCGGTTGGTCAAGCGCTCGCTGCTTATCCTTCGTCCGCCTCGGCTGCCGAGGCCGGTAGCCCATGGACATCGCTCTTGGCCGAGATCGATGTCGCACGCGCTCCTGCCGGAACTTGGAAGAAGACCGACGACGGGCTGCGTGTCGCTGCCGCTCCGAGTGCTCGTGTAGAACTTCCTGCAACGGCCTCGCCGGAATACGACCTGCGCATCAGCTTCACGCGCCACACCGGTCGCGACTCCATCGCGCTGTTGTTCCCACACGGCAAGGGCCAAGCCGCATACGAAGTCGATGCCTGGGGGCTGCACCTGGCCGGCATCCAAAACATCGGCAGTCGCGACATTCGCAACAACGTCTCGCGCCGCAACGATACGCCGCTCGTGAACGGTCGGCGATATACGATGCTGCTCGAGGTTCGCAAAGATCAAGTTCGCGGACTGCTCGACGGCAATGTGGTAACAACGTACGCCGGCGACGGCAGTGAACTGGCGCTCTCGAACCTGTGGACTCTTTCGAGCCCACGGGCACTGGGCCTGGGAGCGTGGGAAAGCGAAACGACGTTTCATAGCGTCGAGTTCCGCGCGGCCGGTGGATCTTCGACGCCTGCTGCCGTAGCGACGACGAAGCCTGTCGTCGACACGCCGACAACGACGATGAAACCGGCTCCCACGACGGTGGCGAAACCGCAAGCGAAGCCCGGCGTACGACCCTCGGGGCGGGCGAACTATCGCGGTGTTGCCGCGGCGTCGAATACGGGAAAAAAGCGTGTTTTGATCGTCATCGCCAACCATCATTTTTTCTATCGCGAGTATGCCGACCCTCGCGCTGCGCTCGAAAGCGCAGGGATCGAAGTCACCGTCGCCGCCGGGCAACGGGCTCCCTGCCGGCCGCATCCCAACAGCGGTCAGAGTGATGCCGGCGTCGTCCAACCCGACCTCGCGCTGGCCGACGTGAAGAGTGCGAACTACGACGCGATTCTGTTCTCCGGCGGTTGGGGCGCTTCGGCGTATCAGTTCGCCTTCAACGGCCGCTACGACGACGCAGCCTACAACGGCTACCCGAACGTGAAGACGGGCGTCAATCGCTTGATCGGCGAGTTCATAGCGCAAGACAAGTATCTGTGCGGCATCTGCAACGGCGTTTCCGTCTTGGCTTGGGCTCGCGTCAACGATGCGAGCCCCCTCTTGGGCAAGCGCATTTGCGCACCACCCGGCCCTGCGGCGCCCGGCATCTACGACGGCCAACGTGCGCAGCCCTCGTCGCGTTGGCATCCGGAAGCGAACGGCGCCGTCATCGCGCCGGCCGGCTCGATCGGCGTCGTTGGAAACACCACCGACGATGTGTTGGTCGACGGTAAGATCATCACGGCCGAAGACGACTACTCGGCACGCGAAGCAGGCCGGCGACTCGCCCAACTATTGATCGGGAACTAAGCTCGACGTTTCGGGTCGCGCCGAAAAGACGAGGTTTCGCCTTAGCGCGTGCTCTGAAGATCGCGATGCTGCCGCGTCCTGAATTCAAGGCGCGGATTGCTGCGGCAACTGATACAATGCCCGCCGGGTTCGACTCGAACTTGACTCAAGCCATGCTCGCGTCGTCGTTCACACGACGCCGCTCATGTCGGGACAGGCGACGTGCGAGTTTCCGCTTCTTGCCGCATGAGGTCCGAAGCATCGCCGAAGAATTTCGGCGACGACGGAGATCTCGTCGCCGCAGCAAGACCGACCTTCCCATTCTCGCGAGCTCTAACGCTCGCTCTCATGCTGACCATCGGGCTCGGCCCCACTTCGGCTCGGGCCGATTTCGACGAGGCCTTCGCGGCCTTTCAAACCGGCAATTACGCCGAGGCTCTGACGGCGACCGACGTGGCCGTCAAGCAAAACTATGCCGAAGCTCGCTGGTGGCGATTGCGGCTGGAATGCCTGACGACGCTCGGCCGCTATGCCGAAGGAGTCGAAGCGCTCGAACTTTCGCGACGACATCACTATATCGACGCTTCGCTTCGGGTCGTGGGCTTCGAGGTAATGCGACAAGCGGGCGACCCGAAGAAAGCCGAAGACTCGCTCGTCGAGTTGATGCGGGTCGCCGTCAATTCTCCATGGCGATTCAGTTCGGCCGAAGATCGAGTCTGGATCGGCCGAGCGGCCGCGCTGCTCGGTGCGGATGCCCGACAGGTGCTGGAAAGCTATTACGAGCCGGCGCAAAAGCTCGATGCCGAGTTGCGCGTCGCCTATCTCGCGATCGGCGAACTGGCGCTGGCAAAACGCGATCTCGCGGTTGCGACCGAAAACTATCGTGCCGCCCTGAAGCGCTATCCCGAAGACCCCGATTTTATGTGCGGGCTGGCGCGGGCCGTCGATGAAGAGTCGGAAGAGGAGAGTCGCAAGCTGGTCGCGCAAGCGCTGGAGCGCAACGCCGCGCATGTCCCCAGCCTGCTCTTCACGGCCGAAGAAGCGCTCGCGCATGAAGACTTCAGCGGCGCCGCGGCGGCTCTCGATAAGCTCGCAAGCGTCAATCCGCAGCACGCGATCGGCTGGGCCCTGCGCGCAGCGCTGTGCTATCTAAAAGCCGATTCCTTCGGCACCTGGTATTGTCGCGAAGCGGCGCTGGAGACTTGGAGCGACAATCCCGAGGTCGACCACGTACTCGGCGAAAAGCTCTCGCGCGCGTATCGCTTCGCGGAAGGGGCGAAGTATCAACGGAGCGCGCTGGCGATCGACGCCAAGTATCTGCCGGCTCGCACGCAACTCGCGCAAGATCTATTGCGGCTCGGGGAATCGGATGAAGGTTGGCGGCTCGTCGAAGAGGTGCAGCAGGCCGATCCGTACGACGTCGTCGCTTACAATCTGGCGACGTTGAAAGATCGACTCAAAGATTACACGACGCTCGACACGAAGCATTTTCGCTTGCACATGGAGCGGCGCGAAGCAGCCGTCTACGGCCCGCGCGTGCTGGAGCTTTTAGAACGAGCGCGGATCACGCTCGGCCAGAAGTACGGCTGGATGCCTGCGCGACCGGTCGTGGTCGAGATTCTAACGCGGCAACAAGATTTCGCGATCCGGACGTTCGGCCTCCCCGGCGGCGACGGCATCCTCGGCGTCTGCTTCGGCATGGTGATTACGGCGAATAGCCCGGCGGCGCTCGCCGGACAAACGACGAACTGGGAAGCGACTCTCTGGCACGAGTATTGTCACGTCGTCACGCTCGAACTCACGCGACATCGCCTGCCGCGTTGGCTCAGCGAAGGGATTTCGGTTTACGAAGAGCGCCAAGCCGATGCCACGTGGGGGAATCGACTCAATCGCGAACTCCGCACGATGATCGTCGCCGGAGAGCTCACGCCCCTCTCGAAGTTGAACGAAGCGTTCCGCAAGCCGAAGTCGGGCGAGCATTTCAATTTGGCGTATTACGAAGCTTCCCTCGCGATCGAATACTTGGTCGAGAAACACGGCTTCGCGACTTTGCGAAAGATCCTCGGCGACGTCGGCGCCGGGCTGCCGATCAACGAAGCGCTCGTGCTCCGCGCCGGTTCGCTTGACGCGCTGGATAAGTCGTTCGGCGAGTTCGCGCTTGCTCGGGCCGAGGCCTACGGCCCCAAAATCGATTGGTCGGACGAACCGATGAAGACGTTTCCGCGCGGCTCGGCGGAAGGGATCGCGGCGTGGCTCAAGGATCATCCGCAACACTACCTCGGCCGTATGCGCTACGCGCAAGCCTTGATCGAGGCGAAACGCTGGGACGAGGCCGCGAAGACGCTCGACGCGCTCATTGCCGATGTGCCGCAATGGGCCGGGGACGGCAGCCCTTACTCGCTCTTAGCTCGCGTGCGCCGGGAACAAGGGGATGTGCGCGCGGAGCGAACAGTGCTCGAAGCTTCGGCTGCGACCTCGGACGATGCGCTCGAAACGTATCGCCGCTTGATCGAATTGGCGCTCGCAGCGGGCGACGACGGCGCCGTGCGCACGAACGTCGAACGCTATCTCGCCGTTCAGCCGCTCGACGAATTTCCGTATCGCACCGCAGCCGAACACGCCAAGGGGGCCGGTGCGAACTCCGCCGGCGCGACACGTCAGGCGATCGCCGCGGCACGCTCGCTCTTAGCGCTCGACCCGGCCGATCGTGCGGGAGCGCATTATCTTTTCGCCTCGCTGTTGCACGCCCGGCACGACCCCGAAGCCAAGCGCCAAGCGCTCCTCGCACTCGAAGAAACGCCCCGCTATCGCGATGCGCAAAAACTGCTGCTCGCGATCGTCGCGCAGGAAACCGAAGCAGCCCAGCGCAACGAAAAAGCAAAGCTCGACGAACCGGAAAAGAAGCCGGTTTCGCCGCTGCCGAAGAAGCCCCTCACGGTGGAGCCATGAACGGTGGAACAATGAACGGTGGAAGCATGCCACGACGTCGGCTGATGTTACTCGCCATCTTCGGGCTCGCCGCGTCGCTCGTATTCGGCGTCGCTTACGCGCAGCGTCGTTATCGCGAGCGGCAGATCCAAGTCGATCGCAACGGGGTGCCGATGTGGGAAGTCGACACGGACATGCCGGACGAGGTGTTCACGTTCGCGCGCTTGCGCTACCGCTCGTCGCATCGGGGCTATGCTTGGGCGACCGACTATCCCGACGCCGATCTGAACCTTTCCTATCGTTTGCAGCAGCTCACCTCGATGCGCTCGCACCCGGAAGGGAAGGTCGTCGACATCGACGACCCGACGCTGTTCGACTATCCGTTCGTCTACATGATCGAGCCGGGCGACATTCAGATCACGGACGAAGAAGCGGCGACCCTGCGGCGCTACTTGCTGAGCGGCGGCTTTCTGATGGTCGACGATTTCTGGGGCGACTACGAGTGGGAAAGTTTTCATTTCGCATTCAAGCAGATCTTTCCCGATCGCGAACTAACCGAGCTACCGGTCGAGCATCCGGTGTTTCATTGCGTATACGACTTGAAGGAGAAGCCGCAGGTTCCGTCGATCGGGATGGCGCATGCCGGCCGCTCGCAAGGGATCACCTACGAACGCTCCGATGCTCGCGAGCCGCATTACAAGGCGTGCTTCGACGACAAAGGGCGCATGATGATGATCGTCTGCCACAACACCGACCTCGGCGACGGTTGGGAACGCGAGGGAGAAGACGAATGGTACTTCCGCGAGTTCTCGGAAAAGAAATCGTATCCGCTGGGGATCAACATCCTCTTCTACCAATTCACGCACTAAGCCTGCCGCATAGTTTTCGTTCCCACTCCACCTACCGCTCGCGCAACTTCCCGCCATGCAGCTTACCTACGAAGAAGAACAAGCGGACGTCGAACAGATCCGTTCGGGCAAGGCCCGCGTCGATGCCGAATTGTCGAAGGTCATCGTCGGACAAAAAGAAGCGGTCGAGCAACTCTTGCTCGCACTCTTCGCCGGCGGCCACTGCCTGCTCACCGGAGCGCCGGGCCTGGCGAAAACGTTGCTCGTGAAGTCGATCGCGCAGGTGTTTCATCTCAAGTTTCAGCGCGTGCAATTCACGCCCGACTTGATGCCGGCCGACATCACCGGCACCGAAATCCTGCAAGAAAACGATGCCGGACGCCGGACGCTCACGTTCGTGCGCGGGCCGGTCTTTTGCAACGTGCTGCTGGCCGACGAAATCAACCGGACCCCGCCGAAGACGCAAGCCGCACTGCTGGAAGCGATGCAGGAGCATCAAGTCACGGCGGCCGGCGTGCGCTACCCGTTGGACGAGCCGTTCTTCGTCTTAGCGACGCAGAACCCGATCGAAATGGAAGGCACCTACCCGCTTCCCGAAGCGCAGCTCGATCGCTTCATGTTCAACGTCGTGATCGACTACTTGCCTGAGAACGATGAAGTCGAAGTGGTCAAGCAAACCACCTCGCGCAAGCCTGCCGCGATCGAGCCGTTGTTCACCGGCGACGACGTGCTCCGCTTTCACGAGCTCGTGCGCCGCGTGCCGGTCGCGGAGGAAGCGGTGCGCTATGCCGTGCGGCTCGCGGCGATCAGTCGTCCCGGGCAGCCCAACACTCCGGACTTCGTGAAGCAATGGGTCAGCTGGGGTGCGGGGACCCGCGCCGCGCAGTACCTCATTCTCGGCGCGAAAGCTCGGGCCTTGCTCGCCGGCCGCGTGCATGTATCGGCCGACGATATTCGCGCGCTCGCGCTGCCGGTGCTGCGCCATCGCGTGCTCGTCAACTATCGCGCCGAGGCCGAAGGAGTAACGGTCGATCAAGTCGTCGCGCGGATCATCGAGCACGTTCCCGGCCCGATCGAACCCAAGTAGTTTTCCTCTCCCGATGTTTTCCGTTCCCCGCCTTCCGACGAACGATTCACGATGAACGATCCTTCCGCACAGCCGAACGAAAGCCCTCGTCGCGGCGCGGCGGGATGGATCGACCCGGCCGCGCTGATGCGCATCAAGAATCTAGAGCTGCGGGCTCGCTTCGTCGTCGAAGGTTTCTTTTCAGGCCTGCATCGGAGCCCGTTTCACGGCTTCTCCGTCGAGTTCACGGAGTATCGGCAATACTCTCCGGGCGACGATCCGCGCTATCTCGATTGGAAACTCTACGCGCGCAGCGATCGCTACTACATCAAGCGCTTCGAAGACGAGACGAATCTTCGCTGCCACTTGGTCGTCGACTTCAGCCGCTCGATGGACTACGGTTCGCTCGGCTTCACGAAGGCCGACTACGCGCGCACGCTCGCCGCTACGCTCGCCTACTTCCTCAACTCGCAGCGCGATGCCGCCGGCCTCGCCACGTTTCACGATCAGCTCCTCGATTATCTTCCCGCTCGTTATCGCCCCGGCCATCTGCGGCGCTTGATGCTGTTGCTCGATCGGCCCGCCGAGGGGACTTCGACCAACTTGACGAAGCCGCTCGAGCGCGTCGCCGAGCTGCTCGGCAAACGGGGCGCCGTGGTGCTCGTCTCGGATCTCTTGGCTCCGCTCGACGGCCTGTCGCAGCAACTCGCTGCGCTCACTTCGCGCGGCCATGAAGTCTCGATTTTCCAAGTTCTCGATCCGACGGAAGTTCGTTTCGAGTTTCCCGATCCGGCCTTGTTCGTCGATGTCGAAAGCGGTCGCGAGTTGTATGTCGACCCGCAAGCCACGCGTGCCGGTTATCTGCGTCGGTTCGAGGAACATCAACAAGAGTTGCAAGCGTTGACGGATCGCTTGGGGGTCGAGCTCGTTCGGCTCACGACCGATCGCCCGCTCGAGCAAGCGCTGTTCGACTACCTGCAAAGCCGTTCGCGGCGCGGCCGCCCGACCCGACGACGAGCCATGTCGTCGGGAAGCAAGGGGGGTAGCCCATGAGCTTCCTCGCTCCGTGGTTCGTCGTGGCGGGAATCGCGGCCGTTTCGCTGCCGATTTTGTTTCACCTCTTCCGCCGCACGCCGCGCGATCGGCTGCCGTTCAGCACGTTGATGTTCCTCGCGCCGTCGCCGCCGCGCGTGACGAGTCGGAGCCGCCTGGAGAACTGGCCGCTGCTGTTGTTGCGCGCCCTGGTGTTGGTGTTGTTGGCGCTCGCTTTCGGGCGGCCGTTGTTGCGCGAGCTGTTGGAATCGCAATCCGATGTGCCGGTCGGAAGTCGCACGGTGTTGCTCATCGACACCAGCGCCAGCATGCGCCGCGGCGATCTTTGGACACGAGCCCTAAAGGAAGCCGACGCCATCGTCGCCGCCTCCGGTCCGCACGACGAGATCGCGGTCCTGGCGTTCGACGCGACGACGCATCGAGCGCTGACGTTCGAAACATGGCGCTCCGCCCCGCTCGGCGAGCGAGCCGCATTCGCGCAGGCTGCGTTGTCGGAATTGAAACCTTCCTGGTCGGCGACGCGATTGGACTTCGCGCTGACTGCGGCGGCGGAAGAACTCGATGCGGCCGATGATGAAGCCGGCGACGGCGCTCGGGCCGGCGAGAAGCAAGCGCTCGACGTGCGGCGATCGAACCGCATCGTGCTGATCTCCGACTTGCAAGCTGGGAGCCGGACGACCGGCTTACAGAGCTACGAATGGCCGAAGCAGGTTGAACTGCGTGTCGTTCCGCTCGCGCTCGAAACGGCGAACGCCGGCCTGCACGCACTGGAGACGACGCTCGAAACGGACCAAGCCAAAACCGAGCGGACCGAAACCAAACAAGCCGGAGTCGAAAAGACCGAACCGGCGGCGAAGAGCCCGCGCGTGTTGGTGACGAACGCCGCGGACTCGAAGCGCGAGTCGTTCGACTTGGTGTGGCAATCGGTCGGCAAGACGGCCGAGGCGGACGCTCCGACAGTGAAGACCTATGTGCCGCCCGGCCAAACCAGGATCGTGCGCAGCCCTCCGTTGCCGGCCGGCGAAACGGCGCAACTCGTCTTGCGCGGCGACGAAGAACCGTTCGATAATGACGTCTGGTTCGTGCCCCCTAAGAAAGAACGGCTGCGCATCCTGCACCTCGCGACGGAAAAGGCCGACGATCCGCAGACACTCCGCTATTTTCTCGAACGGGCCTTTAGCGATGCGCAAGCCGCGCGCGTCGTCGTCGTCGAAACGATCGACCCGGCGGTGCCGGGGTTGCGCGCCCCTAAGGAGCGCGACCTCGACGACGTCGCGTTGGTCGTCGTCGCGACCGAGAAGCCGATCTCCGAGGCGTGGAACCAAGCACTCGCGGCGTGGATCGAGCGGGGAGGCGCTGCGACCGCGGTGCTCGAAAGCTCCGCCGACGCAGCGTGGCGAGCGCTGCTTCCCGCCGAGCTCGCCGAGCCGAGCCGCATCAAGATCGCCGCTGCCGATCGCGCGCGCGAGTATGCTCTTATGGGGGTGATCGACTTCAAGCATCCGATCTTCGCGCCGCTGGCCGATCCGCGCTTCTCCGATTTCACGAAGATTCGCTTCTGGCGACATCGCAAAACAACGCTCGACGACGTCGCGACGAAAACGGTTCGCGTGCTCGCTCGCTTCGACGACGGCGACCCCGCGGTATTGGAAGTCTCGCGCGGCTCGGGCCGGATCGTACTCTTCGCTTCCGGGTGGCAGCCGCGCGAAAGTCAGCTCGGTGTCTCCAGCAAGTTCATACCGCTGATGACGACGCTCGTCGATCTCGGAAGCCGTCGCCCGCCGGCGATCGCGAACTACGAAACCGGCGCGACGATCGACCTCGCGCATCTCAGCGCCGTCGCGGAGCCCGCGGAATCGAAGTCGGCATCGAGTCCGACGGCGACCCCAACTTCTACTGCGAAGCCGGAAAGCACGGCGAAATTGGATGTCGTTTCTGCTCGATCGCCCGGGCCCTGGATTGTTCGCTCGCCCGCTGGACGAGAAACGACCGTCGGTATCGAAGCGCCGCGATTCGCGTTCGCCGATGGGCCCGGTATCTATGAAGTGCGCTCCGGGGCAGGGCTACGGCGAATCGCAGTGAACGTGCCTGCCGAGGAATCGAAGACCGCGCCGCTCGCGGTCGAAGCGCTGGAATCGCTCGGGGTGCGGCTCGCGAAAGCGGAGACGCCGACGACGCCCGAGACGATCGCGGAACGGCAGACGTTGCAGGTCCGAGAAATGGAATCGCGGCAGCAGTTGTGGCGCTGGTGTTTGGCTGCGGCATTGGGTGTGATCGTGATCGAAACATGGTATGCAGGCCGCGTTGCGCGGCGGGAGTCGGTCGCATGAAGAATCCGAATACGCTGGAAGGCGAACTACGATCGGTCGCGGCTCGCTTTCGGCGACGAGCTCTGTGGCGCAGTCTGACGATCGTTTGGATCGTGGCGATCGTTGCTCTAGCGGCGACGTATTTCATCGTGCCCGATCGATTTCGCGCCGGGCTCGGAGGCGGCCTGTTTCTCGGAGCGATCGGAGCCGCCGCCGTGGCGGTCGCCGTTGCTCAGCTACGGAAATTCGATTTGCGCAAGGTGGCTCATGAGGTTGAGCTGCGCTATCCCGATCTGCAAACGAAACTACTCGCGGCCTTCGAGCAAGAACGGGCCTCGATGACCGGGCAGCGAGGTTTTCTCGAACAGGAATTGATTAAAGAGGCCCGCATCCACTCGCTGACGCACGCTCGTTGGCGGGAGACCGTGCCGACGAGCGAACTGCGGATGTGGGCCGTCGCGCAGGGTGCGGTCTCGCTGATCGTGCTGCTCATGTTCGGACTTCAGATGCTCTCGCAACGCCGCGAGAGCGGGATGGAGACGAGCGTCGCCGCCGATGAAACGCCGGCAAAACCGCTTTGGAAATTCGAAGTCGAGCCGGGGGACGTCGAACTCGAGCGAGGAACCGATCTGCTGGTGCTCGCCCGTTTTCCCGAGCCGATCAAACTCCCGCGCGAAGCCGTGCTGCACGCCACCGACGTAGCGGGCGAACAACGACACCCGCTCGTGCAGAGCTTGAGCGATCCGGTGTTCGCGGCCCGCGTTCCGGAAGTGCGGGCGGATCTCACCTATCGTCTGACGTTCGAGGATCAGACTTCGCGCGAGTTCAAGGTCTCGGTGTTCGACTATCCCGAGTTGGAGCGGGCCGACGCGGAGTTGAACTATCCTTCATATACCGAGCTTCCCAAGCGACGCATCGAAGACGTGCGGCAGTTGAGCGTGCTCGAAGGGAGCGAGGTCAAGCTGCTTTGTCGCTTGAACAAACCGGTCGCTTCGGCAAGCCTAGTCCCCGCGGAAGGGGAAGCGATTGCGCTCGCCCCGTCTCCCGATGACAAGCAACTTTACATCGCGGCGCAAGTCGTATCGAAGAGCGTTCGTTGGCGACTGGAGCTTGTCGACGAGCGCGGCCGCAAGAACCGTGAGAACGTCGAGTTCGTCGTCGAGGTGGTGCCGAACCGACCGCCGGAATTGAAACTTTTGTTTCCGCGCAACGACGTGGCCGTGTCGCCGTTGCAAGAGGTTCCGTTGGAAGTGGAAGCGTCCGACGATTTCGGGGTGGTCCGGTGGGGCTTAGCTTACGAGTTGACCGGCAAGAAGACGAGCTCGTTGACGCTCGGCGAGAAACTCCCGGCGAAGGAAAAGCGGAGCGGCAAGCACTTGCTCGCGCTCGAAGACTTGAAGGCGGTTCCCGACGAACTCCTGGCATGGCACGTGTGGGCCGAAGACCTCGGGCCCGACGGCAAACTGCGCCGCACGACGAGCGACATCTACTTCGCCGAGGTGAATCCGTTCGAAGAGATTTTCCGCGAATCGACGATGGAAGGAGGGGGACCGCCGGGAGAAAAGTCGCCCGTCGACGAAACGGCGAAGCTGCAAAAAGAGATCATCTCCGCGACGTGGAATCTGCGCCGGCGCGAAAGCGGCGAGAAACCCTCGGCCCCCTACGGTTCCGATGTGCGCGTGATCGCCGAAGCGCAGCAAAAGACGCTCGATTCGTTGGAGAAGATGAAAGAGAAACTCCGTTCGCCCGATGCGCTCGCGATCGTCGCCGAGATCGAGAAGCAAATGCAAGCCGCCAAGGCGGAACTCACCGCCGCGGCCGACTCAGCCACGCTTCCACCGCTCGACAAAGCCTTGCCGCCGGAGCAGGCCGCCTATCAAGGTTTGCTCAAACTTCGGGCTCGCGAGACCCGCATCATGCGTATGAAGAATGCGCAAGGCGGGGGCGGTGCCGAAAGCCCGGCGGGCCAGAAGCTCGATCAACTGGAACTCAGCGAAGAAGAGAACCGCTACGAAAAGCGAGGGAAGTCGGCCGACCCGAACGAGACGCCCGCTCAACGCGAACGGGAAGCGTTTCTGAATCGGCTGCGCGAGTTGGCCCGTCGACAAGAAGACATGAACGAGAAGATCAAGGAACTCCAAGCGGCCTTGGAAGCGGCGAAAAATGAAGAGCAAAAGAAGGAACTCGAACGGCAGCTCAAGCGCCTCCGCGACGAGCAGCGCGAGCAGCTGCGCAACGTCGACGAACTTAAGAACAAGCTCGACAAGCCGGAGCATAACGAACCCCTCGCCGAAGCGAGCAAGAAGCTGGAAGAGACTCGCGAGAACATTCGGCAGGCTTCCGATGCGCTGGAGAAGGGGCAAACCCCGCAAGCGCTGACCGCGGGTGCTCGCGCCGAGAGCGGGCTCGACAAGCTGCGCGAAGACTTCCGCAAAAAAACCGCCGGCCGGTTTGCGGACGAAGTGCGCGATCTCCTCGACAGAGCCCAGCAGTTGGACGACCGCCAACAAGCGATCGGCCGAGAACTGGCGGATGACAAACAGCAACCGAAGGGAGCCGGTTTGAAATCGAAGGGAACCGCCGCGGAGCCGAAGCTGGCCGAACGTCTCGCCGGTCAGCAGAAGGAGCTCGCCGGCGTGCTCGATCAAGCGCGCGAAATCACCGAGCGCGCCGAAGGAAACGAGCCGCTCCTGACCAAGCAGCTCTACGACGCGATTCGCGAATCGAGCCAGAAGCAGACGCCGCAAGCGGTCGATATGCTTCGTCAACTAGTCGAGCACGGACTGTCGCAAGAAGCGAAGAAAGTCGAACCTCGGGCCCGCGAAGGAATCAGCCAACTGCGCGACAAGATCGAGAAGGCGAGCCAAGGGGTGCTCGGCAACGATATCGAAAGCTTGCGCCGCGCGAAAAGCGAAGTCGACCGCCTTGCGCAAGCGCTCGAGGAAGAACTTCGGCGCGAAGATCCGAGCGCCGCGCCAAGCGGCAAGCCGGGAGATCGGGCCGGCAACGATCCTGCCGACAAAAACTCGCAACAAGCAAGCGCGGCACAGTCCAACAGTAACGGTAACGGTAACGCGAACAAGAAAGAGGGCGAAGGCTCGCAGCAAGCGCAAGGTAAAGAGCCCGGCAAGGAAGCTGGTAAGCAACCCGGCTCGGAATCCAGCGGCGCATCGGGCGCGAACGAGAAGCCCGAAGCGAAAGGGAGCGGTAAGGGAGCTACTCCGAGCGAAGGGCGAACTCCTTCCGGCAGCGAATCGCCGAGCGGCTCGCCGGGAGAAAAACCGATGCCCGGAGATCAGCCTGGAGGCAAAGAAGGACAAGCGGGGAAAGGCGATGCGCCTGGCAAGGGGGATGCGCCCGGTGAAGGAAAGCCGAGTGGAGATAAGCCCGGTGAAGGCAAAGCGCCGAGCCCCTCGGCTCAGGCAGGCCGCACGCCGGGCTTGCGCGGCAAGGGAGCGCAGCCGTCGCCGGGTGAGGGAGAAGGCGAAGGGAAAGGCCAAGGTGAAGGCAAGGGACAAGGCAAGGGACAAGGTGAAGGGCAGGGACAGGGTGAAGGGCAGGGGCAAGCCTCGTCGGGCCAAGGGTCGTCGGGTAAGCCGTCGTCGTCGCCAGGCAAGCCGAGCAGCCGGCCACAGCCTGGCGAACGCGAAACCGCGAACGCCAATCAAGCGGGCACCGGTTCGCATGGCGCGCTCACCGGCCCCGACTGGCGTGAGTGGTCCGACTCGTTGCGCAACGTCGAAGAGTTCGTGCCCGGCACGCGGTTGCGTTCGGAGGCGGCGCGCGTGCGCGAGGAAGCACAAGCGATCCGCACCGAAGCGAAGCGCCACTCGAAGGCCCCGAACTGGAGCTTGGTGCGCGAAAAAGTTTACGACCCGCTCATCGAACTGCAGCAACAGCTGGATGAAGAGCTGGCAAGGCGCGAATCGCCTGAGGCCGCCGTGCCGCTCGATCGCGATCCCGTGCCCGATCGTTTCGGCGAGGCCGTGCGGCGCTACTACGAACGCCTCGGGAGCGGCCGATGAGCGGTAGCTCCGCACAACTGCTCGGAGCGCTGGTGTGGGGCGCGCGCGCTTGGCTACTACCGGCCGTCGCGATCACGACCATCGCGCTTGCCGTGCTCGCTTGGGGCTACCTGCGGCTCGGCGGTTCACGGCGCTTGCGCTTCACCGCGGCGACGTTGAAAGCGGTCGGTATCGCGCTGCTTGCGGCTATTTTGCTCGATCCCCTGTGGTCGGGCACGCGCGCTCGCCCCGGCGAAAACATTCTATTGATCCTGGCGGACAATAGCCGCAGTATGCAAGTGCGCGGCGACTCCGGCACGAAGACGGTCGGGGATGCTTTCGCCGAGCAACTCGGTGGAACGCTCGGCGACGAACGCTTGCCGTGGCTCGTGCGGTTGAAACAAGATTTCGATGTGCGCCGCTATGCGTTCGGCGATCGACTCGAGCCGCGCACTTCGTTCGCCGACTTCAAGTTCGACGGCCGCTCTTCGTCGCTGCATACGGCACTCCGCGCCTTGGCGACGCGCTTCGAGGGGCGACCGCTCGCGGGCATCGTCTTGCTGAGCGATGGTTCCGCGACCGACGTACTTTCGCCGGCCGATCTTGCGAAGCTCCCGCCGATTTATACTGTGTTGCCGCCCGAAACGGCGCCGGCCGCGGAGGTGAGCGTTACGCAAGTCGCCGCGACGCAGACCGGCTTCGAAGATGCTCCGGTCACGTTGACGGCCGAAGCCCAATTGCGCGGATTCGCCGGCGAGCCGCTCGTTTGCCAAGTGATTGACGAGGCCGGGAAAGTCGTGCAAACACAGGAGCAAACGCCCGGCGAGCGCGACGGCACGGCCGCGTTTCGTTTTCAGTTTCGACCGGCGAAACCGGGACTTTCCTTCTATCGCGTGCGCGCGACGGCGAAATCGCAACTCGGCGTCTGGGAAAAGCCCGAGATGAGCCGCGAAGGGACGCTCGCGAACAACGAACGAATGGTTCAAGTCGATCGAGGTCGAGGGCCGTATCGCGTGCTGTATGTCGGCGGCGCGCCGAATCCCGAGCATAAGTTTCTCGGTCGCTCCTTGGCCGACGATAAGCAAGTCGAACTCACCTCGCTCGTGCGCATCGCGCGACGCGAACCGAAGTTCGACTTTCGCACGCGGGCCGGAGAGACGTCGAACCCTCTGTTCCGCGGCTTCGATAAGACGGACGACGAGACCGAGCGCTACGACCAGCCGGTGTTCGTGCGACTCGGCATTCGAGAAGAAAACGAACTGCGCGACGGCTTTCCGAAGTCGGCCGATCAACTGTTCGCTTACCATGCGGTCGTGCTCGACGACGTCGAAGCCGAACTCTTTACGACCGACCAAATGGCGCTGCTTGCGCGCTTCGTTTCCGAGCGCGGTGGCGGCCTGCTCATGCTCGGCGGGCCCGACGGCTTCTCGAAGGGCCGCTTCGAGAAGACGCCGGTTGCGGACATATTGCCGGTTTATATGCAGCGCAGCGCAGCGACGATGCCGCGCCCCGAAGCCGGTTATTGTTGGAAGCCGACGCGCGAAGGTTGGCTCGAGCCTTGGCTTCGTCTGCGAGCCAACGAAGCCGACGAGCGACTCCGCCTCGAAACGATGCCGCCGTTTCGGACGTTGAATCGGACGTCGGGCATCAAGCCCGGCGCGGTGGTGCTGGCCGCGGCGGTCGATTCGTCGGGTGCGGAGCAACCGGCGTTGGTCGTGCAAAACTACGGGCGCGGGCGAGCGGCGGCGCTGCTCATCGGCGACATGTGGCGCTGGCGGCTGAAGATGGAACCGGAGAATCAAGACCTCGAAAAAACGTGGCGGCAACTGGTGCGTTGGCTCACCGCCGACGTGCCGGGCCGCATCACGGCTTCGAGCGAAGTCGTCGCCGATGAGCTGACGCAATCGGTGCGGATCGCCGTGCGAGCGCGTGATCCGGATTATCGCCCGCTCGACAACGCACAAGTGAAACTGCGAATCGTTTCGCCCGACGGCACGACCTTGCCGCTCGATATGGAACCGAGCCGGCGCGAGGCGGGGATCTATGAAGCCTCTTATGTTCCCCGCGCGCCGGGGGCGTATCGGGCAAGCGTGAGCGTCGTCGACGGCTCCGGCAAAGAGATCGGCGGAAGCGAAACCGGCTGGACCAACGATCCCTCGGCCGATGAGTTTCGCCGGCTGGAGCCCGATCGAGACTTGCTGCGGAAGATTGCGACCGAAACGAAAGGGGACACGGTCGAACTGAAGGATCTCGAACGGTTCGCTTCCGAGCTCGCCGCCCGTCCGGTGCCGGAGACGGTGCAATCGCTGTTTCCGATCTGGCATACGGCTTGGGTCTTCGGGCTGGCGATCGCGTGTTTGGCCGGGGAGTGGGGACTGCGGCGCTGGAGGGGCTTGCCGTGAAGTTTTGGCGAATCACGTTCGGCATTTCGTTCGTCTTCCTCAGCGCTGCGCCTTTACGGAGTGCGGCACCGAGCAACTCGGCCGATGGGAAAACAAATGCGGAAGTCGCGGGTGCGCGGACGACGCTGATCGTCGTCCGTGGTGCGGACGGGGAAGAACGGTACGGAAAGATCTTCGCCGAAGAGACCGCGATCTGGCGTAAGACCGCCGCCGCGAGCGACGTTCGTTTCACGCTCATCGGCGAAGAAGAGGCCGAGGCTGACAAGGAAGCCGCTGCGAGCAGTTCGGATAAAGAGCGGCTACTAGCGCAACTTCAAACCGAAACGACCGCGGCTTCTCAGACTGTTCCGCTCTGGCTGATCTTCATCGGACACGGCACGTTCGATGGCCGAACCGCGGCCTTCAACTTACGGGGTTCGGACGTGTCGAGCGTAGAGCTTTCCGAATGGCTCAAGGAATGCCGCCGGCCGATGGTCGTCGTGAACACGACCGCCGCGAGCGCGCCGTTTCTCACCGCGCTCAGCGCGCCGGGCCGAGTCGTCGTTACGGCGACGAAGAGCGGGCAAGAGCGAAACTACGCGCGCTTCGGACGCTACTTCGCCAAGCGCGTGACCGATCTCGGAGCCGACCTCGACAAGGATGAGCGAACGTCGCTCTTCGAGGCATACCTTGCCGCGGCGCGCGATACGGCCGACTTTTATAAGAGCGACGGTCGGGTCGCGACCGAACATCCCTTGCTCGACGACGACGGCGACGGCAAAGGAGTGCGTGCCGACTTCTTCGAGCGTGATAAGCTGGTTAAACGCTCGCTCGGCGAAAAGGCCGTCGATGGCGATGCCGCCCGACGATTCTATCTGGCGCCGAGCCCGGCCGATGCCCAGCTCACGCCGGCTCAACTTGCCGAACGGGACAGCTTAGAAGCGGCTCTCGCGGCGCTGCGCGGTCGGAAGCAACAGTTGGCGGAATCCGACTACTTTGCCGAGCTCGAGCGCTTGCTTCTCAAGCTCGCTAGGTTACAAGTAGAGCCTACGAAATAGTCGATTTCGTGCCGCATCCTTTGCTGCGCCCCGCCTCGTTTGCCCCCGCCTCAAGTGAAACTCATGCTCGCTTCGTCGCTCGCGCTCGTATTCCGCGCATCGTTCCAGTTCACGCTCGCTATCACGATCCTCCTCTCGCCGAGTTTTTCGTTCGCCGAGACCGAAGCGGCGAAGATGGGGACGAAGCCCGAGGCGTGGTGGCCGGTGCAGCCGCGGCCGTTGCCGCTGGTGCATCCGTTGTTCTCCGACGACATGGTATTGCAGCGCGAGATCGCCGCGCCGATTTGGGGTTGGAGCAAGCCGGGCGATGAGATCACGGTGTCGTTCGACGGCGCTAAGAGCGGCACGACGGCGATTGCGGGAACCGACGGCCGTTGGTCGACGAAGATCGGCCCGTTCGCGCCGGGAGGCCCGCATAAGCTTTCGATCAAATCGTCGGAACAAGAAGTGACGCTGTCGAACGTGCTCGTCGGCGATGTGTGGCTTTGCTCCGGGCAATCGAACATGAATTGGCCGGTGCGTCTGGCGCAAAACGGTGCGCAGGAAGCTGCGGCGGCGGACAATCCGCACATCCGTTCGTTTACGGTGAATTTCTATCCTGCGGTCGTGCCGCAGAAGTTGCCGCCCCCTGCGAAGTGGGAAGTCTGCAACCCTGAGTTTGCGAAGAACTTTTCCGGCGTCGGTTATTTCTTTGCTCGTGAAATCAATAAGACGACGAAGGTTCCGATCGGCATCATTCATAGTTCGGTCGGCGCGACGTATGCCGAAACTTGGGTGAGCGCCGAGGCACTGCGCAACAAGATGCCGGAAGACTTTCCCGCGCAGTTGGACGAAGTCGAGCAATGGGCTAAGGCCGACGGCGGCTCCGACGACTACTTCGCCGAGATCGAGCGCTGGGTGGCCGCGGTCGATCCGAATAGTGCGCGCCTCCGATATGCGTCGGCCGTCGACTTGAACCATGACGATGCGAAGGCCGGTGCGTGGCGCGAGATCGAAGTTCCGAAGCCGTGGGAAGAGGCCGGTTTCTCGGGGTTCGATGGTCTCGCGTGGTTTCGCCGCACGCTCGATATTCCTCAAGATTGGATCGGCGACGATCTGAAACTGCAACTCTCGCTCATCAACGATGTCGATGTCGTGTGGTTCAACGGCACCCTCATCGGCTCGACGCAGCTGAAAGGGAGCCGCAACTACGTCATCGATCGGAAGCTCGTGAAGCCGGGTGCGAATCTGCTCTCCGTCGCGATTTTGAACCACACGGGACCGGGAGGGTTCTGCTCGCTGCCGCAGCACATGAACCTCGTGCCGATGAACAAAAAAACAACGACGACGATTCGACCGGCGGGAACTTGGAAAGGGAAGGCCGCGGTCGCGATAACCGAGATCAAACTGCCGTTTCCGCAGCCGAAAGTTCGCAACTACAAAACGATCACGTCGATGTACAACGGCATGATCGCGCCGCTCGCACCGTTTGCGCTGAAAGGGGCGCTCTGGTATCAAGGAGAAGCGAACGGACCACGCTGGTTGCAATATCGCCGCTTGCTGCCGACGCTCATCGCCGACTGGCGCGAACGCTTCCAGGTCGGCGACTTTCCGTTCCTGATCGTCTCTTTGGCTAACTACAACCCGCTGCAAAAGCTACCGGTCGAGCCGGGTTGGGCCGAGATTCGTGAATCGCAATGGCGCACTGCGCGTATGGTGCCCAACGCGGGACTCGCCATGACGATCGACATCGGCGGCGAAGACATTCATCCGCGCAACAAGCAAGAAGTCGGCCGACGGCTTTCGCTCGTTGCCCGACGCATGGTCTACGGCGAGAAAGACTTGCTCGACTCGGGCCCGACGTTCACGAAGATGGAAATCGATCCGGCGATGAAGAATCGCGTCCGATTGCATTTCAAACACATCGGCGGTGGGCTCACGGTGCGCGCAGGGGATCCGAAGCTCACCGGGTTCGTCGTCGCCGGAGAGGATAAGAAATTCGTGTGGGCCGATGCCGTGATCGAGGGAGATACGATCGTCGTCTCGTCGCCCGACGTGCCGGAGCCGAAGCATGTACGCTACGGTTGGGCGTGGAACCCGTTGGTGAATCTTTTCAACAAAGAAGGCCTGCCGGCGATCACTTTCCGCACCGACGAGTAGACACCCATTCCGGGTGCGCCCGCCGAGCTTATTTTTGCGCATAGACGGTAATAGCGGCGTTTTCGGGTCATTCCGAATGTTTTTGCCAGGCGGGTGCTAGAATAGATTAAGCGATTCCGTCACTTCGCTTGACCCGATTGCCGATAACTACGATAGTGCAAGTGGTAAGTTCGACTGAGTAAAACGTCGTGCGTAGCGTCATTTCTCACATCGTCGTCGCGGTCATGGCGCTGCATACGCTGCTGGGGTGCTGTTGGCATCATGGGCACGCGCATGCCGTCGAGATCGCGCACGACGCCGCGGAAACACCGGCTCACGACGAGCACCACTGTCGCCATCATCATCACGATCACGACGCAGTAGCCGACGGTATCGAGTTGGCCGATGGCGTCGATGCGGCTGATCAAGATGAAGGCCGGCAGGCACCGGCTCCTTGTTCCGAATCATGCGGCGATAAGTGCCAATTCGTTTCGACGAGCCGGGTCGAACTCGAACGCCCGACGTTTTCGACCGACCTGCATTTCGCCTCGCTGCCGGCGATCGAGATCACGGGCGAGCTCTCCTTCGTACGGTTCGAGACACGCCGCACGACCGTGGCTCCGCTGCCGATACGGCTGCATCTTTGGAATCGGCTGCTGTTGATTTAATTCTTTGACGGGCTCGTCGGCAAGCTCCCGATAGCGGTAGCTCGGCCGCGATTCTTCGGCCCCTCAACCGGCTTTCCGCCGGTTTCTCGGTAACGCATGGCCGCTTGCCCGCGTCCGTTCGTTGCCGCAGCGTTTCGATTCGTTTTCATTTTCCAAGATGCGTTGCGCTTGCGCCCTTCACGGCGACGGCGCGCAGCCGCAACTTCAAGACGTATGCCGTCTTTGCTTAGGAATGGTTTATGAGTGCCAAATGTTTCACGCGCGGTCTTCTGATTCTCGTGCCGATGCTCATTGCGGCCTGTGCCGCAGGGGTATATTTCGCTCCTTCGCTACGAACCCGATTTCTCGCCGCGGTCGGTGCCGAAGCCGGCTACGAAAAGCCGGTGATGAAGCAACCCGACGAGCATGCGGGTCATGAGCACGGCAGCCATGACCATGCCGGACATAGCGAACAGAATTCGATCGAGCTCAGCACGCAGGCTCAAGCCAACATCGGCTTGAAGCTCGGGAAGGTCGAACTCACGACTTTCAACCGCACGATCTCGGTGCCGGGCATGTTGCGCGAACGGCCGGGTCGCTCGACCGTCGCGATCACGGCTCCGCTCACCGGCATCGTCACGCAGATTTTCCCGATTCTCGGCGAAGCGGTGCAGCCCGGCCAAAAGCTCTTCGAGTTGCGTCTGACGCATGAAGAGCTGGTACAGGCGCAAGGAGATTTTCTTCGCGTTGCCGAAGAACTCGACGTGATCGAGCGCGAGATCAAGCGATTGGAGAAGATCGCCGTCGACGGCGGCATCGCGGGGCGTCAGGTGCTCGAACGGCAATACGAACAACAAAACAAGCAAGCCGTGTTGAGGGCCCAACATCAAGCGCTCCTCTTGCATGGCCTATCCGAAGAACAAGTGAATGGGATTTTGACGAAGCGCACTTTGCTGCGAACGTTGATGGTCTTCGTGCCGGAAGAACAAGAATCTGCGATCAAGAACGAGTCGCCGATACAAGTAACTTACGAAATTCAAGAACTGAAAATCGAGCGCGGGCAGAGCGTTACGGCCGGCGAAACGATGGCCGTGCTGACGGATCATGCGACGTTGTTCATCGAAGGAAGCGCGTTCGATAAAGACGTCCTCGCGGTCAATCGCACGATCGAAAACGGCTGGCTCGTCGATGCGGCGATCGAAACGGAAGACGCGCCGCCGCAAGTCATCAGCAAACTGCCGATCTTATATGTGGCGGGAAAGGTCGATCCGGAAACGCGCACGTTTCATTTCTACGTGCCGCTTACGAATCCGCTGCTGCGCGACGTGAAATCGGCGGACGGTCATCGGTTTCTTAGTTGGCGCTATAAGCCGGGCCAGCGCGTGCAAGTCGTGGTGCCGGTCGAGAAGTGGAAAGATCGGATCGTGTTGCCCGTCGGGGCCGTAGCTCAGAGCGGTGTGGAGACCTACGTTTTCTCTCCCAACGGCGACCACTTCGATCGTCGAGCCGTGCATGTCGAATACCGCGATCGCTTCTCCGTGGTTATCGCCAACGATGGTTCGCTGTTTCCGGGCGATTCCGTAGTGCTAGCCGGTGCGCAACAAATGCAGCTGGCCTTGAAGAATAAATCGGGAGGGGCGATCGATCCGCATGCGGGACACAACCACTAACGCCGCCGTTCGTAATGCCGCACGCGAAGCTCGCACGCCCGTCACGTACGTTTGAGGAATTCCGTTCATGCTCAATGCCGTCATTAAATTCTCGCTTCGCTATCGCCTCGTGACGATTGCTTTAGCGCTCGTCGTCACTTGTTACGGCGGTTATGAGCTGTCGCAATTGCCGATCGACGTCTTTCCGGATCTCAATCGTCCGCGGGTGACGATCATGACCGAAGCTCCCGGCCTTGCTCCCGAAGAAGTGGAGACGTTGATCACGTTCCCGCTCGAGTCGGTGCTCAACGGTGCTACCGGCGTGCAGGCGGTGCGAAGTTCTTCCGGAGTCGGACTGTCGGTGATCTACGTTGAATTCGCTTGGGGTACGGATATCTACGTCGATCGGCAGATTGTGGCGGAGAAGATCGCGCTCGCGAGCGATCGGATGCCGAAAGGAGTCAGGCCGCAGTTGGCCCCCATCTCGTCGGTGATGGGTCAGATCATGCAGATCGGAATCTGGAGTGAAGGAGGAAAGACCGATCCGATGGAGGTGCGCACCACCGCCGATTGGCTCGTGCGCCAGCGCTTGCTGACGATTCCGGGAATCGCGCAGGTCGTCACGATGGGAGGAGGCCGGAAACAATTTCAGGTGCTGGTGAATCCCGAGAAACTTCTGAAATACGACCTGACTTTGGAAGATGTCGAGCATGCCGTGGCGGCAAGCAACTCGAATGCCACGGGAGGCTATTTGAATCAAGGAGGGAACGAGCTGTTGGTCCGTTCGCTGGGACGGATTCAAAAGATCGAGGAATTGGAAAGCGTCGTCGTTAAGGCGTCGTCGGATCGTTCGGTGTTGCTCGGCGATGTGGCGCGCGTGGCGGAAGGAGCGCAAGTCAAACGGGGCGACGCCGCCGTCGATGGAATGCCGGCCGTCATGCTCACGATCTCGAAGCAGCCCGGTGCCGATACGCGCAAGCTGACGGATGACGTCGTCCGGGCTCTGGAAGATCTCAAGCCATCGCTCCCGGCCGATTTCCGCATCAATACCGATGTGTATCAGCAAAAAACGTTCATCGATTTGAGCATCCAGAACGTCGTCGAGGCGCTTCGCGACGGGGGGATACTCGTCGTCATCATCCTGTTTCTGTTTTTGCTTAACTTTCGCACCACGTTTATCACACTGACGGCAATCCCGCTGTCGATCGTGGTTACAGGCTTGATTTTCAAATGGTTCGACATGTCGATCAACACGATGACGCTCGGCGGATTGGCCGTCGCCATCGGCGAGCTCGTCGACGATGCGATCGTCGATGTCGAGAACATTTTCCGTCGCTTGCGCGAGAACCAACATGCGGCGCACCCGAAAACCGCGCTGCGCATCGTCTACGAAGCCAGCAGCGAAGTGCGCAACTCGATCGTCTTCAGCACGATTCTCGTCGTGTTGGTATTCGTTCCTTTGTTCGCGCTCGGCGGGATGGAAGGACGCTTGTTCACGCCGCTCGGCGTGGCCTATATCGTGTCGATTTCGGCATCGCTCGTCGTCTCGCTCACCGTGACACCGGTGCTTTCTTATTGGTTGCTGCCGCAGGCGAAGGTCATGGCGCACGACAAGGACGGGCTGTTGGTTCGTGTGCTTAAAAACATCGCGGGACATGCAATTCGCCTCAGCGTGCGGCATCCGTGGCCGATTTTGACGACAGTTGCCGCGGCGGTCGTCGTGAGCCTCGTGGTCGTTTCGCAACTCGGCCGAGATTTTTTACCGTCGTTCAACGAAGGGAGCGTGCAGATCAACGTGCTGCTTCCGCCCGGCACGTCGCTCGACACGTCGAACCAGATCGCGGGCATGGTCGACCAACGGCTGAAGAAGATGCAGACCGACGGCAAGGTTCTGGCCTTCGGCCGACGGACGGGCCGAGCGGAACTCGACGAGCATGCCGAGGGGGTGAACGTTTCCGAGATTATCGTCAGCCTCAATCCGAACGCACATCAATCGCGCGAGGAAGTGCTGGCCGAGATGCGCGAAGAGCTCACGCAGGTGCCCGGCGTTACGATTTCGGCGGAGCAACCGTTGGCGCATCTCATCAGCCATATGCTTTCGGGCGTGAAAGCGCAAATCGGCATCAAGCTCTACGGCGACGATCTCACCGTCTTGCGCACGAAGGCCGACGAAATGAAGGCGGCGATCGAGACGGTGGCGGGAGTCAAAGATCTGATGGTCGAACAGCAAATCGAAATCCCACAACTTCAGATCAACCTCGACCGCCGGCAACTCGCCGCCAACGGCATGACTTCCGACTACGTGAACGAGTTCATAGAAACGGCGATGAACGGTCGTGTCGTTTCCGAGATCGTGCTGGGAGAGCGGAAGTTCGATCTGGTCGTTCGATTGGAAGACGAATACCGCCAAGACCCGACGAAGCTGCAACGGCTATCGTTGAACCTTCCGAGCGGCGGCCGCATCCCGCTCTCGTCGGTCGCGGAAATCATACCCGGCACCGGCCCGAATACGATCAATCGCGAGAGCGTCAGGCGACGGATCATTCTTCAATGCAACACGGCGGGCCGCGACCTGAACTCCGTCGTGACGGATATTCAAAAGCGATTGGAGCCGATCCGAGCGTCGCTCCCGAACGGATATCTCATCGAATACGGTGGACAATTCGAGAGCCAGAAAAACGCTACGCGCACGATCGGCCTGTTAAGTTTGATTTCGCTTTCGGCGATGTTCCTGGCGCTGTACACGTTGTTTCGCTCGGTAAATATGGCCCTGCAAGTGCTGTCGGCGCTGCCGATGGCCGCGATCGGCGCCGTCGCGGCGCTCGTCATCACCGGGCAATCGCTGACCGTCGCGAGCATGGTCGGATTTATTTCGCTCTCGGGCATCGCCTCGCGCAACGGCATCCTGCTGATCGCGCACTATTTGCATCTCGTTCGCTACGAGGGAGAGAAGTTCACGCCGGAAATGATCGAGCGCGCCGGCAAGGAACGCTTGGCCCCGATGCTGATGACGGCGCTCACGGCCGGCATCGCGCTGATTCCGCTAGTGCTCGCCTCCGGCGAACCGGGCAAGGAAATACTTTATCCGGTTGCGACGGTAATTCTCGGCGGCTTGATCAGTTCGACGCTGCTCGACTTCTTCGTTCATCCCGCATTGTTCTGGCTCTTCGGGCGGAAAGATGCCGAGCACCAAGTCGCGGTCGGCGACGGCGATGAACTCGACGAAGCGATCGCCGCGCCCCAGTCGCGTTAAGGGGAGATTCCGCTGAGTGCATCCTTAAGGCGCGTTAGTTCGACCGGCTTGACCAAGTGTTGATCGAACCCGGCGGCGCGCGTTCGTTTGCGGTCTTCGTCGGCACCGTAGCCGCTAAGCGCGATTAAGTGCAACGACGCCGACGAGGGATCGGCGCGCAGCGCTTGGGCGAGGGCGTATCCATCGAGTTCGCCCGGCAAGCCGAGATCGGAGATCACGACATTCGGATGAAAGGCTTTGACCGCGTTCAAGCCTGCGTTCCCGTCGCCGGCCACCTCCACTTGGTAGCCCAAGAACTTTAAGAGCATTTGTAGGCTTCTGGCCGCATCGACGTTGTCTTCCACGATGAGAATTCGCAATCCGCCGGCGAAAGACTTTGCGCTTTCCGAAACACTCAGTTCATTCGCAACGACGGCGACTTTCATGAGCGGGATTTTCATCGTGAAGGCCGCACCTCGATTCGGGCCTTCGCTACTTGCGCTCACGGAGCCGCCATGCAATTCGGCGAGCCCCTTTACGAGCGCCAAACCGAGCCCGAGCCCGCCGTTTTGACGATCCAAAGGTTGATCGGCCTGGCAAAACGGCTCGAACAAGTGCGCCATAACATCGGCGTCTAATCCGGCACCAGTATCGCTTACCGTGACGATTCCGATTCCCTTGTCGAGCTCCGCATCGACTTCGACCGTAACGTTCCCTCCCGGCGGCGTAAACTTTCCTGCGTTGTGCAGCAAGTTGCCGATCACTTGGGCCACGCGCGTCGGATCGGCCATGAGCGGCAGCGAGCGTTGCCGCAAGACGATTTCGAAATGGACTCCGCTCGATGCCAATGTGGGCCGGTAATCTTCCGAGGTCTGTCGAACGATCTCGACTAAGTCGCACCGTTCGGTTCGTAGTCGGACCTTGCCGCGAGCGATCCGCGCAACATCCAGCAGGTCGTCGATCAAACGCGACATGTGCGCCACTTGGCGCGAAAGAATCTCGCGCGCACTTTCGATGGTATCGTTCGTAGGGCCCGAGAGTCGAAGAATCTCGACCGCGTTTCGAACCGGTGCAAGCGGATTGCGCAGCTCGTGCGCAAGCATCGCGAGGAACTCGTCTTTTCGTCGATCCGCTTCCTTGAGCTCCGCAGCGTACTTCCGGCTTTCGTTGAGCAAGCGAACGTTCTCGTCCGTCGCGATCCGCAGTTCATCGCGCTGCAACGCGACCTCTTGCCGCTGCCGGTACAGCTCGAAGAAAACGTCGGTTTTGCTTCGCAGAATGTCGGGCTCGATCGGCTTATGAAGAAAATCGACCGCCCCGGCCTCGTAGCCCCGAAAGCGACGTTGCCGATCGGCGCTGCCGGCCGTGAGGAAGATGATGGGGACGCGCCGCGTCCGTTCCGTCCCGCGCATCAACTCGGCTAGCTCGAAGCCGTCCATAATGGGCATCTGAACGTCGAGGATCGCTAAGGCGACGTCGTACTTCAACAAGAGCTCGAGTGCTTCGGTGCCGGACTTCGCTTTGAGCGCCACCAAGCCCTCGCGGCGCAGCAGCGCTTCGAGCGCCAAGAGATTCTCCGCAAGGTCGTCGACAAGCAGAAAATAAACGGGTTCGAGATGCGTGGCGCTCATACGAGTCCGGCGACCTCGATGAGATAGGCAGCGATTTCCGGCAAACCGAGTACGCGAGCGCCGGGACAAGCCGCGAGCGCAGATTCAGGCATCGCCGAGGCGTATGCCGATTTCGGACACTGAACTACGGTCGAGCCTCCCGCACGGTAGATGGCACGCAAGCCTTGAGAGCCGTCGCTATTGGCTCCGGTGAGAACGACGCCGACGAGGCCCTCGCCGTAAACATCGGCGGCGGATTCGAATAAGACATCGATCGAGGGTCTGGAAAACAGCACGGGCTCTTCGCTCGAGAGCGATAGCCGATCGTCGGCCTCGACCAACACATGATAGTCGGGAGGCGCAATGTAGACAGTGCCGGCTTGAAGCGGTTCTTTATCTTCGATTTCCCTCACGTCGACTCGGCATTTCATCTGTAAAAGCTTAGCCATCACACTGTTTTTGTCCGGAGCAAGATGCACGACTGCGATCACCGGCAGCGGATAATGACGCGGCAACAACGGTAGTATAGCCGATAGCGCTTCCACTGCGCCGGCCGAAGCACCGATGACGATCGCTCGAGCGCGCGACGGCATTAGGGGGTGCCTCGTTTTTGATAAATGCGCGCGTCGCGCGAGAACTCGGTGAAGTCGTCGGCATGTCGGGAGAATCGCAAACTTTCTTTCGCACCTAAGCCGAGGAACCCTTTGCGCGACAAGGCGTCTTTGAACAAACCGACGGCCCGATTCTGCAGTTCCGGATCGAAATAGATGAGGACGTTGCGACACGATACTAATTGGACTTCGGCAAAAACCGCGTCGGAGACGAGGCTATGGTCGGAAAACACGGTTCGACGGCGTAGGCTCTTGTCGAATACCGCGGCTCCGTAGGCCGCGGTGTAATAATCGGACAACGACGACTTGCCTCCGGAACGACGATGGTTTTCCGTAAATAGCGGGATTCGATCCAGCTCGAACACTCCCGCCTCGGCCTTCTTCAGCGCTTCCAGGTTGATGTCGGTGCCGTAAAACAACGTGCGATCTTCGAGCCCCTCTTCGCGAAACAGGATCGCGAGCGAATACAACTCTTCGCCCGCACTACAGCCCGCCACCCATACCTTCAAGGAAGGATAGGTCCGTAAATGGGGGACGATGAGCTCGCGAATCGTGCGGAAATACGCAGGATCGCGAAACAATTCACTGACTTGAACGGTTAAAAAAGAAAGCAGCGGAGAAAGCAGCGTCGGATCGTGCAGCAGCCGATCTTGAAGGAGCGAAAACGTTCGGCAACCGAAATGGTCCTTCGCGCGATGCAGTCTGCGCTTCACCGACGCCGGCGAATAGCCGCGGAAGTCGTAGTGGTACTTACGGAAGATCGCTTCGAGCACGAGGCGAATCTCGATGTCTTCGGTCGTGTCTGACATCGCATTCTCTCTCAAGGGCACCTTCGACGCACGACCGCTTCGCTTCACTACCGCTTATCGAGGAATCCATACTCGTACCAACGACAGCAGCTTTTCCACATCCAACGGCTTTGCCATATAGTCGTTGGCACCGGCCGCGATGCACTGTTCTTGATCGTTTTTCATCGCTTTGGCCGTCAACATGATCACAGGGAGCTTCTTCCATTCCGCTCGTTTACGGATCTCTTGAGTCGCCGTGATCCCGTCCATCTCAGGCATCATGACGTCCATCAGCACCAGATCGATCTCTTCGCCCTGCGCTTCGCGCGACTTCTCCAAAGCCGCCAACGCTTCCCGGCCGTTGCGGGCGAATTTGATGATCGCACCGCGCGGTTCGAGGATGCTTGTTAAGGCGAAGATGTTTCTCACGTCGTCTTCGACGATCAAGATTCGTCGACCTTCGAGCGCGGCGTCGCGACTGCGCGCCTTCTCCAAGAGCCGCTGCTGCTCGGCCGGTAAATCCGCCACGACTTGATGCAAAAACAACGTCACTTCATCCAGCAAGCGCTCGGGCGATTTCGCTCCTTTGATGATAATGGATTTAGAATAGCGCCGGAGCCGCTGCTCTTCGTCGACCGATAGCTCTCGGCCCGTGTAGACGATGACCGGCGGAAACGAGTAAGCATCTTCTCGGCTCAACGTTTCCAACAACGAATAGCCGGATGCGTCCGGCAAAGTCAGGTCGAGTACCATGCAATCGAAGGTCGCGTCTTTAAGTTGCTCGAGGCATTCGGCCGCGCTCCCGGCACCGACGGTTTCCACGTCGTGCGAGCCGAGCAGCTTGCGAAGACTATCGAGTTGCACGACGTCATCTTCCACGACTAAGACCCGACGCATCCGCTTCTCCAGCCGCGATTCCAAACGCTGCAGCGTATCGACCAATTCCTGTCGCGCGACCGGCTTAATCATGTAACCCACCGCTCCGAGCGAAATCGCCGTTTGTCCGTAGTCGCCGGCCGTGACGACATGCACCGGAATATGCCGCGTGCGAGCATCGTGCTTCAACCGATCAAGCACGGAAAGGCCCGAATGATCCGGCAACCCGACGTCGAGCACCACAGCGCTCGGCAGGTATTGGACCGCCATGGCGATCCCTTCTTCGGCGGTCGCGGCGATAAGGCACTGAAAGTTCAACTCATGCGCAAGGTCGATCAGAATCTTCGCGAAAGATTCGTCGTCTTCGACAACGAGAATCACGCGGCGATTGCCGGTCAAGCGCTCGCGATCGTCGTCGATACGGCGTGCCCGAGGCGCGCTCGGCGTCGGCGCGGCTGCCGGTCGAGCGAACGCCGGCGCATGCGATGTGGCGGGAGTGTTCAGCGGAAAAGCCATCGACTCCGACGATACATGGCGATGCGCAGCAGGCTTGTAAGCAGCGGTCAACGCTGCGTCGTAGACTTCGGGAATCGTCACCGTAAACACGCTGCCCCGGCCCGATTCGCTTTCGAGGCGAATCTCGCCGCCGAGAAGCCGCGTGAATTCGCGCGAGATGGAGAGGCCGAGTCCGGTGCCGCCGTATTTCCGATTCGTCGTTCCATCGGCTTGGCGAAACGCTTCGAACACGGCCTGCCGTTCGTGCTCCGCGATTCCGATGCCCGTGTCGATCACCGTAAACGCGATCCGGCCGTCGACGTCGCGGCTCACCGTGAGCGCGACCTCGCCTTGTTCCGTGAACTTCATGGCATTCGACAATAAGTTCTTCAGCACTTGCTGCAGCCGTTGCCGGTCGCTCTCAATCGTCGTCGGGCAACCGGGCAAAAGCTCGGTTCGGAATTTCAGCCCCTTCTGCTCGGCTACCGGCTTGAAGGTGCGGATGAGATCCTCGATCAGATACGACAGCGGCACTTGCTCCGGCCGGATCTCCATGTGGCCGGCTTCGATCTTCGACAGGTCGAGAATGTCGTTAATGAGCGAGAGCAGATCGTTGCCGGCGGCGCGGATCGTTTCGGCATACTGCACTTGCTCGGCCGAGAGATTCCCCTCGGAGTTATCGGCCAAGAGCTTGGCGAGAATGAGCGACGAATTGAGCGGCGTCCGCAACTCGTGCGACATATTCGCCAGAAAGTCCGATTTGTACCGGCTCGCTTGTTCCAACTCGCGGGCCTGCATTTGCAGCGAGGTCTTCGCGCGGCTCGCTTCGTCGCGTTGTACTTCGAGAAGCTGCGCCTGCTCTTCCAATTGAGAGTTCGTCTGCTCGAGTTCGGCTTGCTGTTGTTCGAGGCGCGATTGCGATTCCTTCAAGGCACGGCTCTGCTCTTCGAGTTCTTCATTCGATACGCGCAGCTCCTCGCCTTGCGTCTGAAGTTCTTCGGTCTGACGTTGCGTTTCTTCCAGCAGGTTCTGAAGATGTGCGCGATAATTCGCGGAACGAATCGCGACGCCGATCAGCTCGTATGCCTTCTCGAAAAGCTCCGTCGCCTCCTCATCGACGGGATGCACGAACCCCAGTTCGATCACTCCATTGACCGCGCCGTCCGCAGTGACCGGGGCGACGATGAGATTGCGCGGCTTGCTATGCCCGAGCGCCGATCCGAGCGACAAATAACCGTCGGGGACGTCTCTCACGATAAAAGTCCGCACGTCTTTCGCGGCTTGGCCGAGCAGTCCGTCGCCCGGCTCGAAGCTCTGAGGGATCGAGCTTTCGGCGGGCACCCCATAAGCGGCGCTGCGGCGAAACCGGCTGCCGTCTTGCACGAAGAACGCGCCGGCCTGTGCGTCGAGATATTCGGCGAGGAACTTGAGGACGCTATCGCCGAGTTGCTCCAAGCGCGGATCGCCGGCCATCGCTTGGCTTAAGCCGATCTGTCCGAACTGCAGCCAATCTTGCCGACGACGGGCCAGCGCTGCGCGGCGCATCAAGTAGCCGACGACGCCTAGCAGCACGACTCCGACGATCCCGGTCAGGATTCCGCTGCCGACGGCAACTTGATAGGCGTTCTCCGTTTCTACGACTCGGATCTTCAAGAGCGCCAGTTCGTCGTCCTTCATCGTTCCGATCTGAGTTCGGATCGATTCCATCGCGACCTTTCCGCGATCGGTCGAAATACTCGCTCGCGCTGCGTCGAAGCCGTTTTCGCGACGCAGGGTGATGACTTCATCGAGAAACCCGATCCTCAGGGCGACGGCTTGCTTAATGCCGACCGTACGAGCTTGCTGTACCGGGTTGTCTACGGTCAACCGCTCGACTTCTCGTTCGCGATCGTGGACGCGTAGAATCGTCGTCGCATACGTTGCCAGATATTTCTCATCGCCCGTAATCACATAACCGCGCTGCCCGGTCTCGGCAATCGTGACGAGTGACATGACGTCGTCCAACGCCGCCAAAACTTCATGGGTGTGCGTCACCCACCACGAGTTGTCGCTGAGTGCGCGGGTATTTAGATACGACACGAGCCCGCTGGTGACGAACAGAATCAAAACCGTGGCGAGGCCGAGAGTCAGATTGACGCCGGCTCGAACGCCGAGCGTCGCAGGAGTCGTCCGCTGGGTCATGAAAGGAACACGTTGAGATTTTTGAGGAACATCGATGTCCGCGACGATACGAACGGAGAGCCGCTAATCTAGCAGGGAGTCAGCCCGATTGGAGCGGCTCGCTACCGGAGGTCGCACATTAGCGCTTTCGGCAAGCAACGAGAGGTCGGCGGACGAAAATCGGCTTGAAAGCCGGATGAGAGCAAAAATTGCGCCTCGTCGGATTTCCGCAACCGATGATCGAACGTCTTGGCCTGGAACCGGGAACGAAATGGCCCGACCACCTCAAGCTCAGCACAAACGAGGCGCGATCGATGGTCGTTCAGCCGCCGGCTTGGGCGACGAAGAGACAATAACGAGCCACATAGCGATCTAATTTCCGGCTCGACTCACGGACTTGGGCGAGGCGCTCGAGCGCTCGCGATAAAGCTGTTGCACATCGGGCAGCTTGGCTTGCGACAATGCACTGAATTCGCCGAGCTTGTCGTCGGGAATCATGCGCAAATAGCGCAGCGCCAGAGGGAGCGATTTCCGCGAATCGATCCGCTGCAGGGCGCGGGCCGCAGCTTGGCAAGTTGCCGATTCAAGGCCGATCGTCTCCGGATAAAATTGTGCGTCGAGCAGTTGACGCGCTCGCTCGAGCTTGCGAATCGCGATTTCGGTTTCCCGAATTCGGGTCTTCGCTTCGAGGCCGGTTCCTCCTTGTTGGATAGCGTCGCGCAGGCCGGCTCTTGCCCCTTCGAGTATCCAACGCTGACGCCAAGCGTAGAACGGCAGCTCCAAGACTCCTTGGCAAAATTGCTCGGCGGTCTCGGCATTGCGCCGACCGCAACGCCATAAAGCCTGCGCAACGAAGGGGCGTAAGAGTCGCGTTCGATAAATGTCGAAGACCGTCGACGTGTTGTAGTTGTCCGCGACTTGCAGCGCCGTCCATTTCACATCTTGATCGGCAAGCTGGCGGAGCTCCGCTTCGAGCGTCGGCAGAGCCGCCGGATCGGCACTCGCGGCGATGCATCGCAAGCGCATCACCGGGTCTTGCAGCTTCCAAGCTTGAATCGTCTCGAAGCGAATCGACTTCACCGACGTCGCGGCGATCTCCGCCACGAGCGTCTCGAGCATCAGCGGCGGGGCTTTGAGAAATTTTTCGCCGAGTTTCGACCAACCTGCGTCGTTCTTGATCTTAAAGCCGATGCTCTCGATCAATTCGTTGTAAGCTTGCGGGTCGACCTTGCTCGGATTCTCCAACAGATACGTCGCGACCACCAATGCCTCGGCCTCGCCTCCTTGAGCGAGTAAAAAGCGGAGTCGATCGAGCCCTTCGGTTTTGGGCTTCGTCACCGCTTGTTTCGAGCTTCCTCCCAGGGCATCCTCGAAAGCCTCGCTCGTCAACATCTTCACTTCTTTCGCCAAGCGTGCTGCGATCTCGGGCGAAGGGGTCGAGCGCTGCTCAGCCCCTTTCGTGAGCGATTTCAACATTTGAGACACGAGCTTCGGCCATGCGGCGTTTTGCCAATACGGAGTTTCCGGCATCCCGGAATGCGAACCGGTCCAGACTAAAACATTTCCTGCGCCGAAATTTCCCCCGATTAATAGAGGAGCCTCGCCGACCTTCATCAGCACCTTCGCCGCCGGACGAACTCGCACGTGATTGATCCATTCGATCGCCGCCGAAGTTCCGAAGTCGGGAGCCGACGCGCCCAGAGCGGCGGCGTAGTCGGCCGTCGCAGCGAACGATCGATGCGACTCTTGAAGGCGCAACAGATGTCCTGCTTGCAGAGTTTCGAGCGGTAATGCTTCTTCGAGAAAGCTCCCTTCCCAAGAGCCTTTGGAAAGAGAGTACCAGCCTCCCATGACGAGCAAAGAACCACCCGCCGAGACGTAGTCGCGCAGATCGCGCCGCTGTTCCAGCGTGAACGCCGTGGCCGGAAGATCGTCGAGCACGACGGCATCCATCTCCGCTAATCCTTCGCGCGTGGGCCAACCTTCGAGACATGCGATGTTGTCCTTCGCCAGGGGGACACTGCACGCGATGCGGCCGTTGACGAGGCTCGCATCGTGAAGTTCGACGCTCGGCAACATCACCGCGGCTTGCTCGACCCGATCCCAATGCGAGAAGACGCCGCGAACGACCAGCACGTCGGGCCGACCGTTGCGGCGCAACTGAAACGGCGGAGCGGCCGGAATCCCCGCAACCAATTGGGCATCGACGTCCGCTCGATGCGCCGAGAAGTCGACCGGCAAATGAGCTTGAGCGCCGGGATTGTTGTCGATCGGCTCGCCTTGCGCAAGGATTTCGGCGAGCACTTCAGGCGTGACTTTCACACGGGCTTCGTTCACTGCGCGCACCACTTCCGGGCCGGTCGATGCGCTTAATTGTAGCGCGGCCCGCGCCTTCTCCGCATCGACGCTCCCTGGCTTCGCGAAGTTCAACGGAATGTCGCACAGCGTATGCAGCGCCGGAGCCGATGTCTCTTTGCGAAGTTCGATCGCCACCAGCGACCACACACCGATGCTCGGCACCGTGACCAGCCCGTCGACCACGGGACTCACGGTCGTGGTGAAATTCGTCGGATCGTCGCAGGCGACCACCGACAAGGCTTGATATCCGGCCGGCAGCGCGAGCTTAAACGTGACGTTTTCTCGCGGACCACTCACGCCGCTCGGCGGCTGATTCTGACCGTGCAGAGTCAGCTTGTCCGTGGCGTTAACAAGTTGCATCACCAACCACGAGCGATCCGGCCCCGCCGATTTCTCGTAGACGAAAGCGTCCCAACGGAAGTCCGCGTTGTTGACCGGTTGAACGACTTTGCGCGGATCGGCCAAGCGTCGGAGACCGGGATCGAACATGAATTCGGAGAAGCGCGTCGCGAACTTATTGAAGTGCCCGCCCCCGCCCATCGGCCGCGCGCCGCCGGCCAGCATCAACGCTTGATTCCAGACCGAAGATTCGTCGGAGATGCAAAGAAAGTAGCCGCCGTGCAAGCGCGTGGCATCGCCGACCGAACGAAGATGCTCGATGTTCGTCGGCACCGGTCCCAGAATGCCGCGATAATACTCGGACATGATCAAGCCGCCGGCTCGCGCGCACGCGGCGAGCTCGACATCGGTCGCCGCACCTTCGGCCGTATTATGTTGCGGGCCGCAGTAGTTGTAGCCCAGTGCGAAGCCGGGTATCTGCGATTGGATTCGATCGGCGGCGTGCTTCACCATCCGCGCCGACATCGCGGGGTTCTGATAGTAATTGAAGTGGCCGTCGTAGCGCACGCCGTCCCAACCGAATTGCTTCGCCGAGCGGACGATCTCATCGCAACCGAAATCGGTCGCGGCATGATTGCCGATCAACGTCCAACTCGAGATCCAGGATTGCCAAAAATCCTCATCGCGACCATGCCGGCGATACCGATTTTCCAACATCCGGTCGAGCACATCGACGCTGATCGCTTCATGCGCGAAACCGGCTTTCGAAAAAACATTCATCTGCTCGGGATGCTTCAGCGCGTATTCGACGCCCGGCACTCCAGCCGCGCACGACTTACCGTAGGTGATGCATGCCAAGCCGTAGCGATGAAAAACACGATGCAACGTCGCAAGCGCGGCGCGGTTCTTCGTGTACTGCGTTTGTCCGGAATGGAACGTGGCGTCGTCGTCGATCGTCATCTTGCTGAAGTCGCACGGGGCCCACGCAAAGGCCTCGTACATATTCGCGTAGGCGGCCATGTTGGCTTGCGCGATTCGTTCCGCTTCTTGCTCGGCTTGCTCGGGAGTCCAGCGTTCGCTGCCGAACTGCGGCAGACCTCGCCCATGCAGCGCGACCATCCACGGATTCGTTACGACGCTGAAGGCATGCGTGCCGACATCGGAACCTTCCGGGGTTTCAAGTCGCACTTCGACGCCGCGTCCCCAAAGTGCCGACCCGACCGGTGCCGAATAACTTTGAGCAACCGTACCGCCGGCGGGGAGTTGCACGTCGCCGGAAAAAATGGGAGTGCGCTCGCTCAAGCCTTGAACCAGCTCGACGGTCAGCTTTCCCTGCGTAGGCTTAGTGCTTAAATTCTCCAGCGCGACCATGATCTTCGCCGTATCGCCGGGACGATAGGTGAGCCGGTCGCTGCCGACCGTGGACACCAACACCGGACCGGACAGCGATCGAACCTCGATCCGATCGAGCAACACCATCGGCAGCACGCTTGCCGAGGCATCGACCGGCGGAGCTTCGGAAAGCCCTAACTCGGCAAGCGGATCATCGCTCTTCTTTTTCTTGGGCTTACCGCTTCCGGAGCCGGGGCCGCTCAAGGTTCCGGTCGTCGTCTCGAGTTTCAGCACTTCCTTCTTGGCGTCGACGGAGAGCTGTCCTTGTTGAACGCGAATCGCCAAGCGATCCGCGCGGTTGATCAGATCGATCGAGAGGGGAGCGCCGGCAGAGAGCGCGTCGACCGTCATCTTCGCGGAGGCGTCGCCGACGGAGAGCGTGATGGGAGTCGAACGGAAGGCGGTTCCCTTACCGTTGTCGCGCAGAAAGGCTTGCACCCTGACGCGACCGAGGCCGAGCGGCACCGATGCGGCGACATCCGTCGCTACGACGAATGTTTGCGGCACATCTTTCAAGCGAGCCTTCGTGCCGGGCAACTTCTCTCCTTGGATCACGACGGGAGGTGCCGCAAACGACCACGCGGCCGGAAGCAAGAGCGATAGGAAGATGAGGGCCGGCAAACGCGCAGAAGACTTCGACATCGAAAGATCCTGATGGAACAACGATCGACGCGCCGTTTACGGAAGGGGCGCAGGGGGGATTTCGCAGGCAGGGGAGCGCAAGGTGGTAGGCGCGCTCGGAATCCGATCGTCGCTTACGAGTCGGTGGGGCACCGACACGCAGGCCACGAATCGGTCCCCATTTTACCCACAGAATGCCCCCCGATGGGGAGCGATGAGAGATTTTTTCCCGTTTCTCCTTAAGCCCTGATTAAGGAGAACTTACGCTCGCAACGATCGCTTTTTACGATCGCGTTGTCGTGCGGCTTAGCTGAATTCGCCGCGTAGATAGTCTTGCGTATGTTTCTCGTGCGGGTTCTCGAAGAGCTCGTCGGTCTTCCGATGCTCGACGAGATAACCGGTTCGGCCACCCTTCGTGGTGTCGACGTACATGAACGCCGTCGAGTCGGCGACCCGTTTCGCTTGTTGAAGGTTATGCGTCACGATCGCGATCGTGAACCGCTCCTTCAATTCCTTCATCAGATCTTCGATGCGGCGCGTGGCGATCGGAGCGAGAGCCGAGCAAGGCTCGTCCATCAGCAACACTTCCGGCTCCGTAGCGATGGCGCGCGCGATGCAGAGTCGTTGCTGTTGTCCGCCGGAGAGCGAGAGGCCGCTCTTCGTCAACTTATCTTTGACTTCGTCCCACAACGCAGCACCCTTCAACGCCTTTTCCACGCGCTCCGCCACGCTATCTTTGCACCGATTGATGCGCAGCCCGAAAGCGACGTTGTTGTAGATGCTCATCGCAAACGGATTGGGCTGTTGAAAGACCATGCCGATGTAGCGACGGACGGCGACGGGATCGATTCCGGCACCGTAGATGTCCTTCCCGCGGAAATGGACATGGCCCTCAAAGTGAAAGCCGCGCACGAGGTCGTTCATGCGATTGATACAGCGCAGCGCCGTGCTCTTACCGCAACCGGAAGGGCCGATGAAGGCCGTGATCGTCTTCTTGCGAATGGGAATGTGCGCATCGCGAACCGCGAGGAACTTGCCGTAGTGCAGGTTCTTGATCTTGCAGTCGATGATGACGTCCGAACGAGCGCTGACCGTGTGAACCGGGGCGTTTTTAACAGCAGACATTGCCCACCGCTCCTAATGCGTATGAGATCGTCGAGATAGTAGTTGACCGATAACGTTGAGAACGAGCACCAACATGACGAGGACGAGCGAGGCGGTCCAAGCGAGTTCGATTTGATCGTCGGACGGCATGCCGGAAAAGTTGTAGATCATGACGGCGAGCGAAGCCGTCGGTTCCATCAGTTCGAGATTGCCGTTGTGGACGAGCCAATCTTTGCTGAACAAGGCCGTAAAAATCAGCGGAGCCGTTTCGCCCGCCGCTCGCGCAACCGCCAGCATGACCCCGGTGAGAATCCCCGGAATCGCGGTCGGCAACAGCACGCGCCACGCCAGTTGCGTCGAGGTGCAACCCATGCCGATGGCCGCTTCGCGCATCTTCGCCGGAACCATGCGGATCGCTTCTTCCGAAGTGAGAATGATCGTCGGCAGCATCAGTAAGGAAAGTGCCACGCCGCCGGCAGGAGCCGAGAAACCACCGGTCAGCAGCACCACCATCGCATAGGCAAACACACCGGCGAGAATCGAAGGCAGCCCGGTAAGCGTCTTCGCACAGAAGCGAACGGCGCTCGCCGTGCGTGTCGTCGGGCCGATTTCAGCTAAGTAAACCGCAGCCAGGATCCCGAAAGGAATCGCGATTGCGGAGGCGATCCCGACCATCGCCAACGTACCGACGATGGCGTTGCCGAAGCCGCCGTCGGCGAGCGATTCGGTAAGCACGGTCCAGTTCAGACGCTTTCCGCCGCGCCAGATCAGCATCGCCAAGACCGAAACGAGCGGGAACATCGCGAGCAACGTCATGCCGCCCGTAAGCAGGCTAAGACCGGCGCTGAACGCGGCGCGCGGCGTATACAGCGACTTCTCGAGTTGCGGCAGATCGACCCCTTCGAAGGGATCGCGAATTTCGAGTTGAGCGCTCATTTGGAAATACCCGACAGACGTGACGAAGCGCGGGACAGAATCAACGCACCGAGGAAGTTGACGGCCAAGGTGATAAGCAACAACACGAGAGCGGCATACATCAGCACTTGCACTTCGTGAGTGCCGGCTTCCGGAAAATGGTTGGCGAGCAGCGCCGCCAACGTATTGCCGGGCGAAAACAGCGACCAACTCAATTTGTTGGAGTTGCCGACGAGCATCGCCAGCGCCATCGTCTCGCCCAACGCGCGACCGAAGCCGAGAACCATCGAACCGAAGATCCCGGTCGACGCCGTCGGCACGATCACGCCGAGAATCGCTTCCCAACGAGTCGCACCAAGACCGACCGCCGCTTCCTTCAACTTATTGGGAACGGAAACCAGCGCATCGCGCGAGATTGCGGAAACCGTCGGCAAGATCATGATGCCGAGTACGAGCGCGGCCGGAAACATGCCGGGCCCGCTCAGCGCCGTGCTGAAGAACGGCACCTGACCGAGATGCTCATGCAACCAATTGGCCGGACCACGAATCAACGGAATGACGACGAAGATCCCCCACAATCCATAGACGACGCTGGGGATAGCGGCGAGCAACTCGATGATGTTCTTCGCGACCAACTCGACTTTCGGCGGCAGAAAATCTTGACTCAAAAAGATCGCGATCGCCACGCCGAACGTCGAGCCGATCAACAAGCCGAGCACGCTGCTGTAGAGCGTCCCCAAAATTTCCGGCTTGAGGCCGAACTGATCTCGGTTGGCGTCCCAGGTATCGGAAGTAATCAGGCTCAAGCCGTATTGCTGAATAGCGGGCAGCGCCTTCTCGCCGATCTGAAACACGATGAGAGCGACGAGCAGGATCGTCGCCCAAGCGAAGAACACGGTCGAGCCCCGAAAGGCTCGATCCATGAACTTGTCGCCCGAACTCGGCGGCCGCGAAAGACCGACGACTTCCGTTTCTTCGTATTCGCTGCTGGTGATCGTCGCCATGAAAAACTACTCGAATGAAAATCAAAACGATCGGATCGATCGCATACTCGAACTTTCAACACCGCAGACGATCGACTACGGCTTGATCTTGTCGAGCGCCTTGGCGACCTTATCCGTCACAGCAGCCGGCAATGGGATATAGCCATGCTCTTCGCTGATCTTCTGGCCTTCGGTGAGGCCGTAGCGAATGACGTCTTTGAGAGTCTTCGCCTTGTCGGCGTCGGCGTAGTTCGTGTAGGTGAGCAGCCACGTGTAAGTGACGATCGGGTAAGAATCCTTGCCGGCCGGGTCCGGAATCCACACGATCAGATTGTCGGGCATCGGCACCGAAGCGAGAGCGGCTTGAGCGCTCTTCGTTTCAGCTACGACGAAAGCACCTTCTTTATTCTCAAGCGCGGCGACGGAAAGCTTCGCTTGGCTGACGAATCCGAATTCGATGTAACCGATCGCGCCGGGAGTTTGCTTGATCGTCGCGGCGATGCCGTCGTTCTTCTTGGCGCCGATCGCGGCGGTTGCCGGCCAAGCCACGGTCTTGTCGGTGCCGGGACCCTTCTTCCATTCCTCGCTGATCGCCGACAAGTGTTGCGTGAAGACGAACGTGGTTCCGCTGCTATCGGCCCGATGGACCGGGGTGATCTTCGTATCGGGGAGCGTAACGCCGGCGTTCGACTTGGCGATCGCCTCGTCGTTCCATTTCGTGATCTTGCCGAGAAAGATGCCGACATAGGCTTCGCGCGAGAGCTTGATGTTCTCGGGCGCACCTGGAACGTTGTACGCAAGCACGATGCTGCCGGCCGTCATCGGCAACAGCACGACGCCCCCTTCGACCTTCGCAATCTCGGCATCGGTCATCGCCGCATCGCTCGCCGCGAAGTCGACCGTCTTATTCGTCAGCTGCGTGATGCCGCCGCCGCTGCCGATTCCCTGATAGTTGATGCTCACGCCGGGATGCAGCTTCCGGTAGTCGGCAAACCATTTGTCGTAGAGCGGGAACGGAAAGCTAGCCCCTGCGCCGGCGAGCTTGACGTTTCCCGATGCAGCCGAGCCGGAGCCCCCCGCTGACGAGCCCGACGTCGAACCGGACTTCGAGCACGCAGCAATCGTGAAGCAGGTGAGAATCAAAAACGTGTACGGCAAGACGCGACGCATGGTCATAAATCACTCCGGATTAATTTCGCTTTCTCGTTGTGGGCGACTTCGATTCTGGCCGTGACGCGAAGGGCGTTCTAGGTGCGGAGCACGATTTCACGGATTTCTCACATACAGCTTCGGACCCGCGATTTTGTGCGGATAATGCGAGCGAAATGTTCGGATTTCGTGAGCGCAATCCTGCCGATTGCGGCGGTGGAGCCGACTGGCGAGAATTTCTTGTTACTCCGGCGAGCCCCTCGGCATCCCATTGCGTCGCACTCATAAGAAGGAACCTTTCCATGCATCTTGAGTCTGCCGCAATCACGACGTCGAAGCCGTTCCGCGATCGCGATCTGGCTTGGCTGGAGTTCAATCGCCGGGTGTTGCACGAAGCGGCCGACGAGCGTAATCCGCTGCTCGAGCGCGTCAAATTTCTCGCCATTGCCGGGAACAATCTCGACGAGTTCTTCATGAAGCGCATCGGCGCTCTCAAACAGAAAGCAAGTTTGAATGAAGCGCTCGACGGCGATGCCTCGTATAAGAACTTGCTCGAGTTACGCAGCGCGATCACTGCTTTGCTCACATCGCAGGCTGCGCTTTATTCGCAAACGATCGTGCCGGAGCTAGCGCGTCACGGCATTCGCATCGTCGGCGGAAACGAGCTAAGCGAAGGCCAAGCGGAAGCCGCTCGGCAATTCTTCCAAAAGAAAGTCTTTCCGATCCTGACGCCGCTGGCCGTCGACCCTGGGCATCCGTTTCCGATCTTGTCGAATCTCTCGACATCGCTCGGCATCATGCTGCGCAACCCGGAAACCGACGGCCGATATTTCGCGCGCGTCAAGGTTCCCGGAAATCTTCCGCAACTCGTTCCGCTTCCTTCCGACCTCGTTACCGATGACGCGTCTTCGTCGCAATCTTTTATTCGCTTGCTCGATCTGATCCACCTGCATCTCGACGCCTTGTTTCCGGGAATGATCGTTACCGAAGTCATGCCTTTTCGCATTACGCGCACCGCGGCCGTCGACATCGACGACGACGAAGCAGGCGAAAGCCTCGCCGCCATGGTGGAAGAGGAAATTCGGCAACGTCGTTTCGAGCGCGTGATTCGTTTGGAGTACGCCGCCGGCGGGAGCGGCGCGATGCTCTCGCTCTTGCTCGGCAAGCTCGAGCTCGGCGAAATCGACGCCTACGAGATGACCGGCGAACTCGACTACACCGATCTCTTCACGATTGCCGGCTTGCATCGCACCGAGCTTCACGAAAGCCCGTGGCATCCGATCGTTCCCGCCACTTTCGACGGCCACGATCCCGACATGTTCGCCGTGATTCGAGCGGGCGACGTCTTAGTACACCACCCCTACGAAAGCTTCGAGGCGAGCGTCGAACGGTTCATTCGCCGCGCGGCGTCGGACCCGAAAGTCGTCGCGATCAAGATGACGATCTATCGCGTCGGGGCCGAAACGCCGTTTCTCGATGCCTTGCTCGCGGCCGCCGAGGCCGGCAAGGAAGTGGCTTGCTTGGTCGAAGTCACTGCGAGCTTCGACGAGCGACAGAACTTGACGTTGGCTAATACGCTGGAGAAGGCCGGCATCCATGTGGTCTACGGAATGGTCGGACTCAAGACCCATTGCAAGACCACGCTCGTCGTGCGCCAAGACGAAGACGGCTTGCGCTGTTACGCGCATATCGGCACCGGCAACTACCACGTGAAGACCGCCCGGCTCTATACCGATCTCGGTCTTTTCACCTGCGACCCGATCATCACCGGCGATGTCGTCGATCTATTCCATTATCTGACGGGCCTGTCGTTGAAACGCAATTACGTGAAGCTGCTCGTCGCTCCTGTGAACATGCGCGATCGGTTCCTGGCGATGATTCGCGAAGAGGTGCGGCATCATCAAGCCGGACGTCCGGCGCATTTGATCGCCAAGATGAACCAACTCGAAGATCGTGAAATTTGCGACGCGCTCATCGAGGCTTCTCAAGCCGGCCTGCAGATCGATCTCATCATTCGCGGGCTCTGCGTCCTGAATCCCGGCATCCCGGGCGTCACGGAGAACATTCGCGTGATCTCAATCATCGGCCGCTTCTTGGAGCATTCGCGCATCTACTATTTCCGCAACGGCGCCGAAGAGCCGCGAGACGGAAATTTCCTGATCGGCTCCGCCGATTGGATGCATCGCAATCTTTCGGGACGCGTCGAAGCGATCGTTCCCATCGAAGCCCCGGCCTTGCGACGACGACTTGGGGATTTGCTCGAAATCATGCTCGACGATCGCCGCCAAGCCTGGGACATGCAATCCGACGGCACCTATATCCAACGCAGACCAATCAACGAAAACGATGCCACGGCGATCGGCACCCATCAACTGCTGATGAATGCGACGCATGCCTCATAACCGATTTCAAGCGACAGCTTAAATCCCGGCCAAGCCTTCTTCCAATGCGGCTAAGATCGCTTCCGGGCTTTCGATGCCGACCGAGAGGCGGATCGTGCCCCCTGTGATCTGGAGCTTCGCGCGCTCTTCGGCGGTGAGCCCGCGATGGCTCGTTGATTCCGGATGGCTAAGCGTCGTGCTCAGATCGCCGAGCGAAGGGCAGAACGGAATTCGCTTCGCCGCGGTGATGAAACTTTGCGCCGCCGCGCTTCCGCCGGCCAACGTGAAGCTCAGCATCGATCCGAACCGGCCCGCGAACTGCCGCGCCGCCGTCGCATGGTCGGGATGGTCCTCAAGACCGGGATAGTAAACGCGCGCGCACTCCGCACGCTGCGCGAGAAACCGTGCCGCCGCGAGTGCATTACTCGATGCACGTTCGGCGCGCAGCGCCAGCGTGCCGATGCCGCGAGCCGCGAGCCAGCTGTCGAACGGCGCGGCCGAGAGTCCGTAGCTGCCGACGACGCCGACCATCCGTTCCCAAGCATCGGCCCGACCGCAGACCGCTCCCAGCAGCACATCGCTATGGCCGTTCATGATTTTCGTCAAACTCTCGAAGACGATATCGGCACCCAGCTCCAACGGTCGGCAAAGCACCGGGGACGCAAACGTGTTGTCAACGACGAGCCGCGCCTGGCCCGCATGCGCCACATCGGCCAACTTCGCGACATCGACCACGCGTACCAAAGGGTTCGTGATCGTCTCGACGACGACGAGCTTCGTCGCCGGCGTCATCGCCGCGCGCACCAGCGCCGGTTCGCACACATCGACTCGTGTCGAACGGATGCCGAGTCGCGAGAGTTCCTTTTCCAATAGCGTCAGCGTGCGACCGTACATCTGATCCCCCACGACGACATGATCGCCCGACGTCAGATGCGCCAGGAAGATCGCCGAACAGGCCGCCATGCCCGAACCGCAAACGATCGCCTTCTCGGCACCATGCAGCGCGCGCACGCGTTCCGCTAAAAGATCCGAATTCGGATTCCGATCGCGGCTATAAACATAACCCTCTTCCTGGCCCGAAAGCAGCCGCCCGGCCTGCTCGGGATCTTCGCAGCGATACACGGCTGCTTGGTAGATCGGCGATGCCAAAGGAGAAGTCGGCATCGCCGGCGGCTCGTCTGGCCGAGGACAAAGATCTTCGATGCTGTCTCGCTCGGGAAGTTGCGCCATCGGAGTTGCTCACGGATGTGATGTCGAAGAAGTAAACCGACGGAACGGGCGAGCACGTCGTCGTCCGGCAAGAAATCAACGAACGCAGTGGTCGGGCAGCTTGCCGAAGCGTTCGATAAGCGAAGCCCGATAGAGCGCCGGAAGCGACTCCCACCACCGAGCCTTGCCGAGCGACTCGTTCGACGGCAACGGAAACGGCACGACCCGTCCTTCGAGATCGCCGACGAGTTCGTTCACGGCGCGTGCGGCAGCGCCGTGCGAAAGAATCCGGCAAGCGTTTTCGGCGGTCTCTTGCATGTAGCGCCGATAACGGGAATCGGTTCGCGCGACTTCGAACTCTTGAGGATGCGCCGACAACACGTAAGGGATACCGGCTTCCAGCGCCAAATGGCCGAACAACCAAACATGCTGCACATGCACGATGCACGGATCGTAAAGATCGATTTCGCGATCGAACTCGGCGCGCAACAGATCGCGATAGTCGGAAAGTTGCCGATCGCTCAGCGCGGCGAATGTGACGTTGCTGCGCCCGGCTTCGGCCACGGCGGTCGGAGACGCAACGCCCCCGAACGTCGGCATCGCATGCGGGAACGGTGCGCGGCGATCGGTCGCATGGCAAACGACGCGCCGCACGTTCGGCTCGACCTCTTCCCCCGGCTCGTCGTCGACGCACAGAATGCGCACCTGATGCCCGGCGGATGCGAGTCCGCGCGCAGCGCTATCGACGAAGCGGCCCGATACGGCACCGTCGAGCGGCTCGTGGCTGGTGAACAAGATACGCATCGAAAAGCAAACGCGAAAGAAAATCGCAAAACGACATGTGCGGAGCGCGGCGAACGCCGACCCCGCTGCAAAAAGTAGCCGAAAGAATGCTAGCACGGCCCGAGTCGGGGGTCTACGGGTCTCGCCGAACTTGCGGCCAACCGAACGCTTCCCTTCGCGCCGGCAGTGGCGGTATCTGCGAGAGACTGGTACTGCATCGTAAACCCCGGGTCGGTATAGTCCGCACCGCGCGAATGTCGGCGAATGCCCGAGATCCGCGTCGGAGAATCTCATGTCGACTACGCTCGATCCAAGAACGCCGGCACCCGGCCCGACACCCAGCATTGAAAAGCTGCGCGAACTCCATGCGCGCCTCGCTGCGCAGGCGCGCGCCGCGAACCAGCCCGAACGATTCTTTCGTGAGTTTCTTACCTCGACGACCGCTGCGCTCGACGGCACGGCGGGCGCAGTTTGGATCGCAGACCGAGGCAGCTTACGCCTAGCTGCCGAACAGCACCTATCCACCGACGACCGCGCGCACTACGAACGACTGGCGGCCGAAGCGTTTGCCGAAGGAGCCGGGAGATTCGTCGGTCGCGACGGCCGAACGCTCGGCGAATCGCGCAACGAAAACCAGCCTCAAGCGCACACTGCGACGCAGCACGACGCCGTTATGTCGTATCCGATTCGCATCGGCACCGCGGTATTGGGAATCGTCTCGATCGGCTTCGCCGACGAGCCGGCACGCGGCGCCCAGAGCGCGTTGCAACGAACGCTCGTTCCGCTGTGCGACCACGCGGCCGATTATCTCTTTCGCCGCCGGATCGATACGAACACCACGAGCGACGATCGCGAGACGAGCTTTGCGCAGCGCATCGCGGAGTTCGCGCTCGAAGTCCACGCGCCGCTCGATTTACGACGGACCGCCGCCGCGATCGCCAACGAAGCGCGGCGCCTCACCGATAGCGATCGGGCCGGAATCTGCGTCTATCGTCGTCGCCGAGCCGAGGCGTTCGCCGTCAGTGGACAAGATTATTTGGATCGACGCTCGAATTTGGTTCGGCGCTTAGAAACCCTCGCGGCAGCCGTCGCCGCCAGCGGCGAGAAGCTTCGTTTCCCGCACGACGATACGGCACTCGCCCCGCAAGTGGAATCGGCTCTGCACGCATATCTCGATGAATCGCAAGCTCGCGAACTGACCGTGGTGCCTCTCCGTTGCGGAGCGACGGCAACCGATGAAATCGTCGGCGTGCTGACGATCGAACAAATCGCGACAGCCGCGCCGATCCCGAAGCCGCATATCTCGCAGAGCAGCGACGATCGTCGACAGAGCCCGACTATGGAGTCGACTCCGCATCACGAGGCAGAAGGCTTGAACCTCCTTGAGTCGCTGATTCCGCACGCCGCGACCGCACTCACCAACGCGCTTCGTTACGATGCCGTGCCGCTCCGTTCGTTGACCCGACCGTTTGCCACCCTCGATGCCTTCACCGGCGGAAGCAGACTGAAGAAACGATTGCTGGCCCTCGGTGCGGCGGTCGGTATCGTTGCGGCGCTCTGCGTCGTTCCCTACGATTTCGCCGTCGAAGCGCGCGGCACGTTGCAACCGGTCGATCGTCGCGATGTGTTCGCCTCGGTCGATGGAATCGTGAATAAGATCTTCATCCGTCACGGCGATCGAGTACGTGTCGGCGACCCGCTCTTCGAACTGCGCAGCACCGACCTCGACGTGGCGGAAGCCGATCTCATCAAAGAGATCAACGAGACCGAACAAGAATTCGCAAACGCGCAGCGGCAATACAACGAAGGTCGTTCGCTGACGGCCGCGGAAATGCAGCGCCTCGTCGGCCAGATCGCCACGCTCGAACAGCGCCGCGAGAGCTTGCGCCGACAAGCGACGTTGTTTTCCGAAAAGCGGGCGCGGCTTCGCGTCGTCAGTCCGATGGTCGGGCAAGTCGCCACTTGGAACATCGAAGAGCTTCTCGCCGAGCGGCCCGTTCGCCAAGGGCAAACGCTTGCCGGCTTGGTCGATCCGGATGGCGAGTGGGAAGTCGAGATTCGCGTACCCGAGGATCGCTTCGGACACGTCGCCGAAAAGCATCGAGCCGGGCTTCCACCGCTTGAGATCACGTTCGTCCTCGCGACCGATCCGGGCCATGAATACAAAGGGACCGTCGTCGAGACGCACCTGGCGGCCGAGCCGCGCGGTGAGGAAGGAAACGTCGTGCTCGTCACGGCGAAGATCGATAAAAGCCTGCTCGCGCAACTTCATCCCGGCGCAGATGTCCGCGTCCGCGTCGAATGCGGTTCGCGCTCGCTCGGCTATGTGTTGCTGCATGATGTTTGGAGCTTCGTGCAGTCGCGAATTTTGTTCAAGCTTTAGAGGAATCGCAAACCCGAGTTTTGCGATAGGGCAAGGATGCCGGTATGAGAAGTCAGACACACAGCCGCTTCAACCGCTTACGCACGGCAGCCGTGGTTGCATGCGGCTTGGCGTCGGTTATCGGCGCGCAGATTTCAAGCGTGGTTGCGCAATCGTTCCATGCGAAGCCCGCCGCGCCGCAATCGCCGGTCGAGCCGCCGCAGGAATTGCCCGTCGGTATGGAATCGCGTCCGATCAACGAGGCTCGCCCGAACATCGATCCTCATCGCGCGGCGCGCGGCCGCAACGACGGGAGCGTTGCACCGACGCAATTCGTCGATCGCTACGGTAGCGGCGGCTATCAAGCTCCGGCGCAGAGCAACATCCATAGCAATCTTCCGACTAGCCCATCGAACCTACCGCAGGGCGGCGCGATTCCGCCTAGCTCGGCAAACGGTTCGTCGGCAAATAGCGCCGCCCTCGGCGGAACCGCCGCGGTGCCGGTGCTCCGGCATTGCGTGGTGAAGCTGATCGATCAGGTCACGGTCTCGGTGCAAGAGCCCGGCATCGTCACGGCTCTGGAAGTGCGCGAAGGGATGATGGTCGAAGCCGAGGCGCAGGTCGGGCGCGTGAGCGACAGTCAATCGCGTATGGCGAAGCTCGTCGCCGAGGCGGAGCATAAGATCGCGCAAGACCGCGCCGGAAACGATATCGAAATTCGCTATGCCGAGTCGGCGGCGAAGGTCGCCGAATTCGAGTACCGCGCCGGACTCCAAGCCAATCAGAAGGCCGCGAATTCGATCTCGCAAGTGAAGCTGCAAGAGATGGCTTTGTCTTACGAAAAAGCTCAGCGCCAGATCGAGCAAGCGCAACACAATTTGCAGATCTCGAAAGAAGAAGCCGAAGCGAAACGGGTCGAGGTCGATGCGGCCGAAGATAGCGTGCGACGTCGCCAAATCACGAGTCCTATCGGCGGCGAAGTGGTCGAAGTGCCGGTGCATGTCGGCGAATGGGTTCAACCGGGCGATCCGATTTTTCGGATCATTCGCTTGGATCAACTGGCGGTCGAAGGTTTCTTACGCGCCGCCGACTATACTCCCGGCGAGATCGTAGGGAAACCGGTCGTCGTCGAGTTGCTGCTCGCGCGCGGGCGGCCGATGCAATTCACCGGCAAGGTCACGTTCGTACATCCTGAAATCGACGGCCGTGGTCAATTCCGCGTGAAGGCCGAAGTGACGAATGTCGCCGAAAACGGTCAGTATCTCCTTCGCCCGGGCCACGACGTCGATATGGCGATTCGCACCGATGCGGCTGCCGCCGCGCCGATCGCCATGCCTACCGAGCCGGCTGCGACGACGCCTCCCGTGCCGCTAACCGGTAGCTTGCCGGCCGCTCCCCAACGCTAAAACCGCGGCACGCGCCTCATGTCGACGATCGCCGAACTGCCGACGACTGCGAGCGAACGCGCTACGACGGTGCGGGCCCGCGTCGATCTTCGCGCGGTTCGGCAACTCCATCAAGGAGTCGTCGGCTGGATCATTAAGAACCCGCTGAGCCTCGACTACTATCGGCTGCTCGATGAAGAATACTTCTTGCTCCGTCAGCTCGACGGCCGCAAAACTCCGAGCGAGATCAAGCGAGCCTTCGAGTCGCGTTATGCTCCGCAAACGATCGACTTCGACGAGATCCAGCGCTACATTGCGCTCCTCCATCGCGACGGCTTGGTCGTTTCCGCAGCGGCCGGACAAGCCGAGCCGCTCGCACGTCGGAGCGAGGAACGGAAGCTGCAGATGCGGCGCGAGCGCTACGGCAACCCGTTCGCGCTCCGCTTTCGCGGCGTCGATCCCGATCGATTGCTGAACGGACTTTATCCTTGGCTCGGCTGGTTCTTTTCGTCCTGGTGCGTGCTGATTTGCAGCGCCATGATCGGCGCGGCGGGGCTCGCGATCGTGGCCCGGTTCGATGAGTTCGCGGCGGCTCTTCCGACGTTTCATCAGTTCTTCACGCCGTCGAATATCGCGTGGCTCGGCGTCTCGCTCGCGGTCGTGAAGGTGTTGCATGAGTTGGGGCACGGCCTCGCTTGCAAGCACTTCGGCGGAGAATGCCATGAGCTCGGTTTCATGCTTTTGTTTTTCACGCCGACGATGTACTGCAACGTCTCCGACTCTTGGTTGCTGCCGAATAAATGGCAACGGGCCGCGATCGGTGCGGCCGGCATGTACGTCGAACTAGTGATTGCGGCGCCGGCCGTGTTTCTCTGGCGGTTCAGCGAGCCCGGAATTGTCCATAGCCTGGCGCTCAACGTGATCTTCATTTGCACCGTGAGCACGCTGCTGGTGAACGCGAATCCGCTGATGCGCTACGACGGCTACTATATCCTTTCCGACCTCTTGGAGATTACGAACCTCGGCTCGAAAGCGACCGCCGCGCTCCGTCGCGGAGCCGGTCGGCTCTGTCTCGGCATTCGTTATGCCGACGCCGACGATCCTCTTCTGCCGCGCAAGCATGTCGGCCTGTTCGTCGCGTATGCCGTGGCGTCGAGCGTGTATCGGTGGTTCGTCTTCTTCGGCATCTTGTGGTTCTTCAACAAAGTCTTCGAGCCGTACAGGCTCGACGTCGTCGGCCATGCGTTCGGCGCGATCGCCGTCGGCGGGCTGATTCTCATGCCGATCCGCGGCGTGCGACGATTTTTTTCGGTTCCTGGGAGGATGCAACTCGTGAACAAGTCTCGCGCGGCGGTCACGATCTCGGTGCTGGGAGCGATCGTCTTCGCGGCGCTCGTGGTTCCACTGCCGCATCGGGCCTACGCACCGCTCGAAGTTCGGCCGCGCGATGCACATTCCGTTTACGTCGAAGTGCCCGGCACGATCGAAGCGGTCTTCGTGCGCCCAGGAGAAGCGATCGTCGCCGGCCAACCGCTGGCGAAGCTCGCGAATGTCGACGTGCGCATCGAAGTCGACCGGCTCGTCGGCCGGCGCGATGAGGCACGCGTAATGTTGGCCTCGATGCAGAAGGAACGCTTCACCGATCCGTTGGCAGCGTCGCGCGCGGCGCTCGCCGAACAATCGCTCGCGGCGCTCGATCAACTGCTGGCGAAGCGCGAAGCCGATCTCGAGCGACTCACGATCCGCGCGCCGACGGCAGGCACCGTGCTGCCGCCCCCGGAAACGGCACCGCAACCGACGGACGATGGCCGGCTGCGCGAATGGTCGGGCACGCCGCTCGATAAGAAAAACATCGGCAGCACGCTCCCTGCCGGAACGCTGTTCTGCCGGATCGGCGACCCGAACCGCATGGAGGCGATGCTGCTCGTCGATCAGGGAGACATCGAATTCATCCACCTCGAACAACCGGTCGACGTGCGACTGAACGAGACGCCGGGTAGAACGTGGCATGCGCAAGTGCGCGAGATCTCGAAGACCGATGCGAAGATCGCTCCGCGGCAACTCTCGAATAAGTCGGGCGGCGAGATGGCGACCCGCACCGACGACACCGGCACGGAGCGATTGCGCTCCGCCGCGTATCAAGTGCGGGTCTTCCCGCTCGACGATCCCCACGGCATGCTACGCATCGCACTCGCCGGCGAAGCGAAGATCTACGTCGGCACGCAGACCCCGGCACAGATGCTCGCGCGAGGGTTTCGACAGACGTTTCATTTCGAATGGTGAGCGTGAGCGCGAAAGTCTCCCAGGCGCTGCCAAGTTCGACCGTCGCCGCTTGCGATTTCACGATCCCCACGCGCATCGTCTTCGTACAACTCCGGATGCACCAAGCGCGATAAGAGCTCCAGGCTATCCACGATCCTCGGTCCTGAGCGATTGAACAGCGCATTCCCGTTGACAGCATAGACGTTCCCCGCGCGCACGGCCGTGAGCTCGTTCCAGCCCGGTCGTTGCGGTAGATCGGCCGCTTCGCGAAGCGTGCGCTCGAGATCGAAGCCGCACGGCAGGACGACGATCACCTCGGGATCGAAGGCGCGAATCGTTTCCCAATCGGTATAGGTGCTGTGTTCCCCGGCCGTAGTCGCCGCTTGAGTGCCGCCGGCAAGGTCGACGAGTTCCGGCGTCCAATTCGCGGCAACCATCAGCGGCTCGATCCATTCGATGCACGTCACACGTCGGCGACGTTCGGCGGGCAAGTTGCCCGTCCGTGCGCGAACCGTGTCGATTCTTGCCACCAAGCTCTTCACATACGCGGCACCCTCGTCCATCCGATTGGTTGCGATGGCGAGGCGGCGAATATCGCCGAGAATGTCGTGGAGAAAATGAGGGTTGAGCGCGACGATTTGCGTCGAGGCCAGCGCTTCTTCCGACTGGACCGTCGCGACGACGTCGTCGTAGCGGATCGCGCACACATCGCACTGCGCTTGCGTGACGATGAGGTCCGGCGCAAGCCGAACCAAGAGCTCTACGTCGATTTCGTACAATGGCTTCCCGGCCGCGACCAACTCCTTCACCTGCCGGTCGATCATGGCGCTCGGAGCATCGGCCGAGATATTCGTGAACGAGATCTTCGGCTTCGCGAGAACCTCGGCGGGGAAATCGCATTCGTGACTCACCGCGACGACTTGCTCGCCGAGGCCGAGTCCGTAGAGCATTTCGGTAGCGCTGGAAATAAACGAAGCAATGCGCATGAGAATCGACGAGCCTTACGAAACCGAAATGGAAGCCGGATGTACGATCGCCGGTCGAGCGATATAATTCGCGCGACGCCATCAACCTAGGAGCGAATGACGATGCGTATGTTTTACGGCAGCGACTGGCACGACGCGACCCAAAAGATCGAGGTCCGTAATCCGTACGACGATTCGGTGGTCGGCACCGTTCCCTCGGCGACGCCGAGCGACATCGAAGCGGCGCTCCAAGGAGTGACGGCCGGCGCGAAGACGATGGCCGCGCTTCCCGGCTATAAGCGCTATCAGATCTTGCTGAAAGCGTCGCAGCTTATGGAGGCCCGCGCCGACGATCTCGGGCGGACCATCAGCAGCGAAGAGGGAAAGACGCTCGCCGAAGGACGCATGGAAGTCCTCCGCGCGAAGGAGACGCTCGAGCTTTCGGCCGAGGAAGCGAAACGGATCGAAGGGGAAGTGCTCCCGCTCGATGGCGCTTCGGGCGGAGCCGGCAAGCTTGGGTTCACGCTCCGGATTCCTTGCGGCGTCGTGGCGGCGATCACGCCGTTTAACTTTCCGCTGAACTTGGTCGTACACAAAGTCGGTCCGGCATTAGCCGCAGGAAACTCCGTCATCATTAAGCCGGCCGGCGATACGCCTTTGTCGGCGCTGCGCATGGTCGAGGTGCTGCTTGAGGCGGGCCTTCCTCCGGACGGCATCGCGTGCCTCACCGGCTCCGGCAAGACGGTCGGCGAACCACTCGTGCGCGATGCCCGAGTGCGGAAGGTTACGTTCACCGGCAGCCGCGATGTCGGCGAGCACTTATGCAACATCGCGGGAATCAAACGGGTGACGATGGAGCTCGGGTCGAACAGCCCGCTCGTCGTGTTGCCGGATGCCGATCTGGAAAAAGTGGCGAATGCGATCGTGACGAGCGGCTACGGCAACGCCGGGCAGCTTTGCATTTCGACCCAGCGCGTGCTCGCGCTCGGCAGCGCCTACGGCGACTTGCTCGACTTGCTCCGGCCGAAGGTTTCGGCGTTGCGCTTCGGTAATCAGCTTGATCCACAGACACAGATGGGCCCGATGGTGCGCGAAGCGGATGCGGTGCGCGTCGAGCAATGGATCAACGAAGCGGTGGCCGGGGGAGCGCGAGTCGTATGCGGCGGGAAGCGCAACAAGACCGTGGTCGAGCCGACCGTCTTGGCCGATGTGCGACCGGAAATGAAAATCAGTTGCGATGAGTTATTCGGTCCGGCGGTCGGCGTGACGCGCGTCGCTACGGTCGACGAGGCGATCGCGCTTGCCAACTCGACGCGCTACGGCTTGAGTGCGGCGATCTTCACGCAGAACATCGACTCGGCGTTGAAGTTCGCCCGGCAAGTCGAGAGCGGCAACATCCACATCAACTGGGGAACCGCCTGGCGGGCCGACTTGATGCCGTACGGCGGCCTGAAGGATTCCGGCCTGGGGAAAGAGGGGCCCAAGTACGCGATCGAGGAAATGACCGAGACGAAGACCGTGATTATTCACGGGTGAGGCTGTGCGTGCGCGGCGGGATTGCCGCAGCCGGCACGTGCGCCCCCAGATATTCATCTGGGGCTATTGAACGGAGATGCGCGAAGTAGCATGCTTTCTCGGCACGCGCTACGTCTACACGAACAGCGCGGCTTCCGCTGCTAATCCTGGCCCGAAACCTAAGGCGACGCACGGCATCTTCGCGCCCGAGGCGCGTAGGCGTTGCAGGATGAAGAGGACGGTCGGCGACGACATATTGCCGCATTCGGCGAGGACTTCGCGCGACACGGCCGTAGCGGAGCGCGGCAGGCCGAGGCTTTCTTCGACCGAAGAGAGAATGCGCGGCCCGCCCGGATGCACGGCCCAACTCCCGACGTCTTCGATCTTGAGCCCTTGCGCCGCCAGCCACGACTCGAACCACGGTCGCAGGTGCTTGCCGATCAAGTCGGGCACACGCGACGAGAGGAACATCTCGAACCCGTTGTCGCCGAGGTTCCACGACATCGCATCGGTGGAATCGGGAATGACGCACGAGCCGGTCGCAGCGCAACGCAACGTGCCGCCGTCGTTGGCGGATGCGGCATTGGGTGCGGAGTCGGCGTGGCCGATGACGAGCGCTGCCGAGCCATCTGCGAAGACCGCGTTGCCGACGGCGCGAGTCGGGTCCCATTGAAACGAGTAGTGCAAACTGCAAAGTTCGACTGCGCACAAGAGAACGCGATTCTTCGGATCGGCTTGCGCAATCGCGGTGGCGGCGCGGAGGCCGTTGATCGCGCCGTGGCAACCCATGAAGCCGACTTGGATCCGGCCGACATCGCCGCGCAGGCCGAGTCGATTGATGATCGAGATATCGATGCCCGGCGCAAAGAAGCCGGTGCAGGTAACGGTGACTAAATGCGTGATCGCGGCGGCAGCGACGCCGGAATCGATCAGCGCGAGTTCCGCGGCATGTACGGCGAGTTCGGGTGCCGCTTCCGCGAAGATCTGCATCCGTTCGGCGGTCGAAGGGCCGCGATGGACCGGACCATCCGACTCGGGCAAGTCGCCGAGTTCTTCTTCGGTCATGTCTTCGATATGCGCGTCGTCGAGCATGCCGTCGATGATGCGGCGGCGACCGTTAGCGGAGGCGGCGTGACCGTTGCCGTTGTGGGACGAACCGTTCTTCGACGCACCGACTTCGGCGTGCAAGGCGGCAGCGCCGACCGTCGAGACGACGGTTGCCGGAGCGGCAAGCCACTCGAGAGCGATTTGATAAGGTACGCAGGTGGCGCGTTGTTTAACGCCTGCCTTGCGATAGAGAACCTTGACGAGTTTCTTCTCCGCTTCGTCGCGGCAGCAAATTTCTTGGGCGAGCATGACGGCATCGTCTTGCGCCATCAGGTATTCGGGCTGAGCGGTTCCGAGTCCGAGAATCGCGGCATGCGAAGACGACTGCGTCATGTCTGAGTTTCCCAAGCGACAAAAATACGAAACCGCCGACCTAATTCATTCGGACCGACACCGGACGCCGAGAGCATCGGCGAACCGAACGCACGAAGACGCCGACTGCCAGAGACGGCGTGCTTGTCGAATCGGCGCAGGTCTATTCGATAGAACAACTTAGCGTCGACTAAACGTCGCGATCCGGCAATCCTTGCCCGCGAGCGGCTACCGAGGCGAACCGGTTCGGTGTTCGACTCTCTTCCGCCACCGGCTCGTTTGAAGAAGCGCGGCTGTTGAAGAGAGATTTGTGTCGAATCGAACCGCAATACAAGAGCGCCTCGTTCAGACTGATGTTACATCGATCTGTAGTGTAAAGGTTTACGCCGTCTTGAGTCAATGAGACGTGACCGGCCTTGAAGATGCGCAAAACGGCTGCCGGCAGGGTTCAAACCGTAATTCCGGCGATTCTTAAGAAGCCGCAATGCGAACGGGGGGAGCCGCGAAGCTTCGAGGCTATGCTCCGCCGGTCGATTCCTTATGGTGCAGTTCCGCGTGTTCGTCGGCATCGTGCGGGCGGTTGTCGAAGCCGCGGACCGCGGAGAGCTCGATCCGATCGACGAACTTCACGTTGGCGCATTCATCGACCTCGGCCGAATGACAAGCTGCGAAGTCGGGCACGAAAAACCGAAACGGACCACCGGCCGCCACCGGCAAAGGCTCGCCCTGCAAACGATAGATGACGATCGCCCGCGCGCGAATCGCCGTGAGCGGAATGCTGGCGTGGAAGTCGTCGCGCGAGGCGTGCAGGGTCAGCCACGCGGCATCGGGTCGAACGCCCGAGCGTTGCAATAAGCCTTCCAGCCGGACGGCATCGCCGGAGCGCTTCGGGTCGAGCGTGCCGACATCGACGATTTGAAACTCCGCGTCGATCGCCGCCAGGTCGGCAAACGAAAGCCGGAGCGGAGCGTCGACTTCGCCGTCGATCACGAGCCGAGCATCAACCATCCGGCAGCTCTCCCTCTGCGGTCAAATCGAATCGCGAGACATCGAACCCGACGGCCTTGAGGTCCTCTTTCCAAACATCGATCGCATTCACGATCCGCTGCCGGGCCAATTGCTTTTGCGTCGCCATGATCCGCTTCTGCATCGCCAACACCGGCCAGAAGATCGGAATGATCGACATGCATCCTTGCAGCTTGCCGAACGAAGCGAAGACTTGTTCTTGTGCGCGAAGCTCGGCGATCGCGTTTCGTATGTAAAGCAGCTTCGCTTGCCGCATCTCGGTTTGCGGCAAGCCGGCGAGCGTAGCCGCGAAGAGTTGCAGCTTCTCGGGCGAAAGCGAGTTGTCGTTGAGCCCGGATCGATTTCCCATATGCCGGCGATTATATCGGCATTCGATCATCCGTGCGAATCGAGACGACGAGAGGAGCCCGACGGCAGGCGTTAGAGCGTGGCGATTCTAAACGCTCGCCGTGCGCGGCCGGCGAAAACGGGAGCGCCATGCGCAAATCACGCAGAACCCGAAGCCGACGGCATTGAGCGTGCCGTGGATCGCGCGCATGTGAGGAATATCGAGGATCTTGATCGGGTAGACGCTGCGCAGGCCGTAGAGCGTGGCGAGAACCATTGCGGCAATCAGCGAAGCAGCGGCGACCGACCAAAGCCCACGCACGAGCGGAGTGTACTGCGCGCGTCCGGCCAACAGGAGATGCATCCAAGCCACGAGCGCTCCGGCGAGCGCCATAATGACCGCGGCGACCGTTTCGAGAGCCGAGCCGTATCCCAACTTCGCGGCGAGGATGCCGGCGGCGGTGAGGGGAACCCCGATCATCGCGGCGATGCAGGCCGCTTTCGCAAGCAGGCTTTCGTTCAATTCCTTCGCCGCCCAGCCGGCTGCGAGCAGCAGCACGAATCCGGCATAGTGGAAGTGGAGCGCCGTGAGAATCTCGATGTTCGACTCGAAACCCCAAGGCCGCATGCCGGCCCTTTCGACGACGACCCAAACACCGCCGATCGCAAGAAAGATGAAGGCGACATTGATGGTGAGCCCCCAGAGACAGCGCGTGCCGCGCTCGCGAATGGCGACGATGCCGGTCAGAGCGTAGAGGCACGTCATCGCGAGCCAGGGCAATGTCAGCGATGCGACGGCAATGCCGGGAACCATCAGATACGCGCCGATCAATACCGCGGCCGCCGACAGATGCATGCGCTCGATCAATTCCCACAACTTCACGGTCGCCGGCGTCACCGACTTCAGAAAAATGCCGACCGTCAACGGGACGATGACCAACGCCGCGAGCAGCAACAACATCTCCGACCAAAACGCTTCGAGCCTGACCGGCTCTTTCAGCAGCGCCGGGTTTTGCCATTGCCAATAGGCGAAGATCCCTAAGAAAACCCCGCCGACTACGGCCCTGACGATGTCGATGGTCGGCGCGACGACGGTCGACCCCGGAACGACCGGAACGGTTCCGGACGAAGCGCCGGAAGAGGCGGGTGCGGGAGTCGAAGTCATAGGGTGCTCGCGCGACGAGGTGTGGAACGATTCAAAGGTGAACGATTACTCGCCGATCGGGCCTCTCGCAAGGCGCGAAATCGGGCCGCTGCCGGAGGTCGGCAAGGCTAGACGCATTCTGCATTCCGCGTGCCGGCCACCGAACGAGCTCTCCGAATCTCTGTCGCACATTTCCTCACATCCTCGGCGACTTACAAGAGTGTAACGCAATGCAGCGGATTGCCGGATTAGTAGATCAAAGATTCGTGCGACGTTACGGAAGCGGCGGCGGCTGAGGCGGAGCCGGCAATGATTGGGTCGTCGATGGTTGGGTCGGCAATGGTTGGGCCAGCGATTTTTTATGTTGCTCAAGAACGAACTTGAGGCGCATGTCGTGCCGGTAGCGCAAATACATTTTCCAGGCTACGACCCCTCCTCCGACAATACAACCGACGACGATCATCACGATCGCAACGAGCGTCCAATCCATGCTTCGGGCGATTGCGCCGGGGATCTCGGCCAAGGGCTGAAGCGCCGCTTGCGAAAGATCACGTGTCCCGTCGATAAACGGCTTCGGATCGGCGAGGAACGCAGCGAGCCCGGCCGTTACGGCCAACTTCCCTTTGTTCCTCCAGATAAACTGCATCGCGTTATCGCCGTAGCGGCCGACGACATCGAGCAATTCCGCGTTTCGGGCCAGCGGTGCGGTCGCTTGGTCGGTCGACATCATCGCGAGAAGTCTGCCGTTTTGAGGATCGACCGCTTTGAGTGCCCGCACGGCCGCCTCGCCCGACTCCTTCAAGAGCGGCTCGGCAAGCTCCTTATGCTTCACGAGCACCTCGGCCGCGTCGTCGCCGTATTTCGAGGCGAGTTCCAGTCCCGCGGGCCGTTTGGCGATCCACACGACGCCGTCGTCGCCGAAGCGCGCCATGGCGCGAATCGCCGCGGCGCTGTTCGGACCGGCTTCGTCGGCAATGCGAAGCGCGCGCGGACCGAGTTTGCGCATCGCTTCAATCCCTTCGTCGCCATGTTTCGTGGCGAACACTTCGATCTTCTTAGCTAGGACTTCGAGCCCTTCTTCACCGGCCTCTTTCGAGAACTTCTTCGTGACGTATTCGACCGTCTCGCGCACCGCCTTCGCGGCGACTTCGGCCTGGGCCGCTTGCGGCGCATAGCAAAAACAAAGCGCCGCGAGCAGCGCGGCTTTCAACAGCTTCTTCATGGGTTGGCTCCGTATTTCTTAGCGGCTTCCCGCGCAGCGGCCGCGCGTTCGTCGGCATTTTTTGCATCGAGCGAAGGGGAACTTCCGGCAACCGATCCGGCCGGCTTCGTCGGTTCTTGGCAACCGACCGACGCCGACAGCGCCAGAGCGACGATGCTTGCCGTGAACATTTTCTTCATAACGCTTCTCCGGTTTCGTCGAAGACCAAACGACGCAGCGCTTCGCGGCGCAGTTTGGCTCGTGTTTCATGGAGCTTAAGCAATTCGCGGCGCAACCCCAAGCTGCCACCCGCCTCGATCGAATCGACCGCTTTTTGCGATTCAGCCCGAACGGTTGCATCGTTATCGGAACGAGCCATCGACCGCAACTTGTCCAACGCGGCCAGGGCTTCGGGATCACCTTCGACGAGCAGCGTGCGGACTTGCTTGAGAACGTCGCGGACTTTTTCGGAAATCTTTTCGGCCGGATCGTAGCCGGCGATCTTCGTAATCCGATCGATGGCGACGTCGATCGCCACGGCCGCAACCAAGCCGATGCCGAACGTCGCCCAACTCGAGGCGGCGCCTGTGCCGAGAATACCGGCGGACACGCCGAGCCGTGTCGCTACGGCCGTCGCGACGCGCACCGCGATCTGTGCCGCGATCTCGCCGGAAACGAACGACACTACCTCACGTGAGACGGCGAATTGCGAATCGCGCGCCACTGCCTCGGCAACATCTTGCAGCAGTCGCTCGAAGCGGCGACGGAATTCCTGCTCGGGCAGGGCGGCCAGAGGAGCGCCGGGCACCGCGAACTCGCGCTCGCTTAAATCGGCCCGCACATCGACGAGGAGTTGATTCTCGATTCCTTGTACGCGACTCACATAACCGCCGATCGCCGACTCGATCACGGTCTTGAGATCGGCGATCGCGAAAATGTTTTGCTCGAACTTCTCCTGCAGAAACTTGAGATGCGCGTCGTCGTCGACCGTCGGGAGTTTGCTTTTCACGAAGACCCATTTGCCTTGAAGCGACAGGACCGCTTCGGCGAACGGCTTCGTCCCGGCTCGACGTTCGTAGAAGAATTCATCGATCGAAGCGAGTTCGACTTTAAGGCACTCGAGCGCCTCGCGATCGGCTTCGTCGATGCGCGGCTCGATCTTGTCCCAAGCCTTGCGCCGCCAAGTAGTCCAATCGATCGGCGAGTTCGTCGCGGGGGGCGCAACGTCCGCTGGGGCGATCCTCAGTTCCGGCATGTGAGCGGCCGGCAGATAGAAACGACCGAGCCAAACCGCAGCGCCGAACGAGACGATCAGCGTCGTCGCGAGAACGGTCGAAGCGGTAGTCGAGCGGCGCGGGTCCATGATCTTCCGTGCTTACGTCGCGAAGGAACTCGAGGTCGCACGGCAATCGGGGCAAAAACGAATACCGTCCCGCAACCGTGGCTCGACGCTACAAGTGTATCACGAAAAACGGAAATCGCCGCAAGTCGGGTGCAATGCCGGCGACGGAAGCCGTTATCGGCGGAAAACATCCGTCGCGCGGCTACCAATCCACGATTTCGTGCAACGAGCGGTCGATCGTCGCACACAGTTCATCGAGCGGCAGATCGTCGCCATCGGTGCCGAATGGGTCTTCCGCTTCTTCCGCCAACACCTCGATGCCGACCATCAGATAGGCCACGAGCATCGTCACCGGCGCCGTCCACCATTCGAGCGTGTCGACGAGGCCCCAGGGAAGCGTGAGCACGTAGACCCAGATCGATTGCATGATGAACCGACGATAGCCGCCCGAGATCGGGGTCTTGTGGATGCGTTCGCAGCTACCGCAAATCTCTAACAGCGCCGCCGCATGGCGATCGAGAAACAAAAGTTCGAAGCCCCCGAGTTGCTCCGAGTGCCGCCAACGCTCCAAGCGATCGTAGATGCGGGCCACGATAAACGAAGGGACATGCTTCGGCTGTTCGGTCGAGTCGTGAAAAGTCGGCAAGTCTTGCAGGCGAACCCCGCCGCGAAGATGGTCCTTCAACGCAAACGCGAAGGCCGAAAGCCGCTCGGCGATTTCGATCTTATCGCGCGGTTCGGCGCGCACGCAGGTGGCGATCTTCACGGCGAAGTTGCGCGTCTCGTTGACGAGTTGCCCCCACAGCTTGCGCCCTTCCCACCAACGGTCGTAGGCCGTGTTCGTGCGAAACACGAGCAGCAAGCCGAGGATCAAACCTAAGAGCGTATGAAACGCCGGCGTCAGATGAATCGCCCCGCCGGTAATTTGATCGATCCCGGAGACGACCAAGCAATAGAGCCCGATGCCGATCACGACCGGCACGGTCTTACGAAGGGCGGCGCTCGACATAGCGGAAGGGGGGCGTTTGCTCGGAGAACTCATGGCACCCGGTTAGTTCGAAGTAAAACGACGATCGACATGGCGTAGTATGCGCGGCGAGCGCGGGCGGCTAACGAAGAAATAAGCGATAGGCCGGGTTGTCTGTTTCATCGACGCACGGATAGGCGAGTCCGGCGACGAACTCCTGAAACGCGTTCGAGCGAGCGGCGGGAACTTGAATTCCGACTAAGACGCGACCGAAATCGGCCCCTTGATTGCGATAGTGAAACAAGCTGATATTCCAATCGGGAGGCATCGACGACAGAAATCGCATCAACGCGCCGGGCCGTTCCGGAAAGTCGAATCGATACAATCGTTCGTCGTGCGCCAACCGACTCCGGCCGCCCACCATGTGCCGAACGTGCAGCTTCGAGAGTTCGTTATCCGTGAGATCGATGGTCGTGAAACCTGCGTCGTTCCACTCGCTCACGACGTGGGCCGCTTCGTCGCGACGATGGATCGAAAGGCCGACGAAGACGTGAGCTTCGTTTTCATCGGAGATGCGGTAGTTGAATTCCGTGACGCTGCGGGGCCCGATCATCTCGCACAGCCGCTTGAAGCTGCCGCGGCGCTCGGGAATCGTGACGGCGAACAACGCTTCTCGCTCTTCTCCCACTTCGGCGCGCTCGGCGACGAACCGTAGCCGGTCGAAATTCATATTCGCGCCGCAAGTGATCGCGATCAACGTGCGCGCTTCGAGAGTATGCTCGGCGGCATACTTCTTCAATCCGGCGACTCCCATCGCACCGGCCGGTTCGAGAATGCTGCGCGTGTCTTCGAACACATCCTTGATCGCGGCGCACACGGCATCGCTATCGACGACGACGAAATCATCGACGAGCGCGCGCGTCAGGCGAAACGTCTCTTCGCCGACGAGCTTCACGGCCGTGCCGTCGGAAAACAGGCCGACCTCGTTCAGCGTGATGCGCTTACCGGCCCGAACGGAGCGGAGCATCGCATCGGAATCGATCATCTGCACGCCGATGATCTTGATCTCGGGCCGAACGGCTTTTAGATAGGCTGCCACTCCCGAGATGAGCCCGCCGCCGCCGATCGCAACGAAGACCGCTTCGATCGGATGCTGATGTTGCCGCAGGATCTCCATCGCGACCGTTCCTTGGCCGGCGATGACGTCGGGATCGTCGAACGGATGGACGAAGACCAAGCCTCGTTGTTCCGCCAGCGCGAGCGCATGCAGATAAGCGTCGGAGTAGCTCTCGCCGTGCAATACGACTTCGGCTTTCAAGGCCCGCACGGCATCGCTCTTCAGCTTCGGCGTCGTGACGGGCATGACGACGATCGCTTGGCAGTCGAGCTTTTGCGCGCTAAGCGCAACCCCTTGGGCATGGTTGCCGGCCGAGGCGCAGATGACGCCGCGACGGAGTTGCTCCGGCGCCAGCTGCGCCATTTTGTTGTACGCTCCGCGCAGCTTGAAGCTGAAGACGGGTTGCGTATCTTCTCGCTTGAGCAGTACCCGATTACCCAGTCGAGCCGATAAGCGCGGCGCCGCTTCCAATACAGACTCGATCGCCACGTCGTACACGCGCGCCGTGAGAATCTTCTGGAGGTAATCGTGCAGTCCGAGTGGCGCGCTCCCGCCGGCTTCGCTTTTCAGCTTCGTGTCGACGGCGTCGCGATCGGACGGGACCAATTCGTTCTCCTTCTTCGACTGTCAGGGCATCCCACGGCCCTGGGTCGCTCTCGTCGATGCGTTTTACGGATCAGAACTCGTAATGCTCGGCATCTTCATCGAGCATGTGTACGGAGCCGCGCAGATCCATCAGGAAACTGCGGATGTTCAAATTCCACAAGTCACGGTCTTGCCCCTGCTCGATCTTCACCTTGCAATGGGCGCCGATCGCATCGCGCAGATCGAAGGCATGCTTGCGGTGTTCGATTTCTTCGGCGTCGCGACCTGCCGTACTGTCGTCGAAGTCGAAATCGGGCCCGAGGAAATGGGCATAAGCACCGCAGTTGCGATGCTCCATGATGTAGATGTCGCGGATGTTGTGCAGGTTCACGGCGATATCGAGATGCTGAAAGAAGACCTCGCGCCAGGCGGCGTGCGTCGGCTGCATCACGCCTAACGCCGCGCCGGCGAACACCAACTGGTCGTAGCGGTTGACGAGATTATCGCCTTCCATGAACTGCCCGATATCGTCGATGAACCGCAGATCCATGCAGCTCAACAGCAGCACGTTCTTACGCGGCGCGGCATAGGGCCGCTCCTGCGGCGAGCGTCGATGTATTTCCATAAAGGGGACATTCTACTTTATTAAAGGGGACATTCTACTTTTTCACGATCATCTTCGGCTTCGACGTACCGCGCGGCCGCCCTCGGGGACGAAGCGTGTGTTCGAGGTCGAGCTTTTCGGCCGTGCGGCTTTGCCACGCGCCGCTTCCGAACGGAGCGCCCCGCTGGATGCTCGCGCGTACGGCCGCGACTTCGGCCTCGGTCTGCGGCTTGTTGACAAGCTCGGCCCAATTGCGCGGTAGCTTCACCGGCGACGGCGCAAGAATCTTCGGCAGATCGACGTTCATAACGATCGGCTCGGTCTTCGCAAGCTTGCGGCCGGGAGCCGCTTTTCCGGTCTGAGTTGTCCCAGTCTGAGCTTTCCCGATCTGCCCGACCCTGGCCGACAAACTCCCCCACGGCCACTGCTCGGCCCGAGCGACCAGCTTGGCCCGCAAGGGGTTGCGTTCGACATAGCGGAGCACGCTCAGCAAGTGTTCATCGGCCTGAATCGGAAAAGCCTTGTAGCGACCTTGCCAGACGTGCCCCTCCCCCTGATAGTGGCGATGGTAGCGACGGACATGCGAGGTCATCAGCCACTGCATCCAGCGGCCGAGATCGCCGTCGTCGAAGGGACGAAGGATCAGATGAAAATGATTCGGCATCAAGCACCAACCGAGAATCCGCATCGGCAACCGCTCGCAAGCCGGCGGCAACAGATCGAGGAAGGCGGCGAAATCTTCCTGCTTATGAAAGATTTCGGCCCGCGCGTTGCCGCGGTTGAGCACGTGATAACAAAGGCCGCCGACGGCGGCGCGAGCGGATCTTGGCATGCGGGAGATGGTAGCGAACGCGACGGAAAGTGTCAATTAAAGTAGAATGTCCCCTTATTTCGAGCCGTGCAATGCTATCTCGCGCCTTATCGATCTCGCTCGTGTTGCTCTCCGCTACTTCGCTCACCTCGGCCGCCGAGCCGCCTCCCGCCGAAGTATTCGAGCGGCGGATCGTGCCGATCTTTAAGTCGCCGAATCCTTCGAGTTGCACGCAATGTCATCTCGCCGGCGTCGATCTCAAGAACTACATCTTGCCGTCGAGCGAGAAGACGTTTCTTTCGTTGCGCGACCAAGGATTGATCGACCTCAAGAGTCCTGAGCAGTCGAAGATCTTGAAGCTGATCGCGATGCGCGACCCGGAACAGACGTCGGCAGCGGCGTTGATTCACGAGAAAGTGCGTCAGGTCGAACACGAAGCGTTCGCGGCCTGGATCGCGGCCTGTGCGGCCGATAAACGATTGACGTCAGCGCCGAAGCTCGCGACTGCCGAGCTCGCCGAACCGCAGCGGCCGGTGGAAGTGATTCGCCATGCGCGAAAAGATCAGGTCTTAGAGTCGTTCGAGAGCTCCGTTTGGGCGATGCGCTTTCGCTGCATGAGTTGCCACATCGAAGGGACCAAAGACAACGACAAACTACGGGCCGAACACGGCGACCAAGTTGCCTGGATCAAGAAAGCCGGCTCTCAAGCAACGCTGGACTATCTCGTCGAAGCGAAGCTGATCGACCTCGAGCAACCGACCGAAAGCCTGCTGCTTAAGAAGCCGCTGATGACGGTCAAGCATGGGGGCGGCAAAAAGTTCTTGATGGGAGATCAGGGCTATAAAGCGTTCCGCGGCTGGATCGAAGATTATGCCAAGCTCAAGGCCGATGAATATGCGACTGCCGCGGCGCTGCCGAAGGAAAGCGACGTCGAGCGCGTCGGGTCCGACATCTGGATCAAGCTCATGAACACGCCGCCGGCTTGGGGCGATGCACTCGTGCAAGTCGACATCCATGCTTGGAACGACGGAACGCAAATGTGGGAAGCGAAGCCGATCGCTTCGACCGATCGTGCCAACTTCGGCAAAGGCCGGCTCTGGCAACATAACCTTACGCTCTACAAGAATCGCGACGACAAGGCTGCGCCCCAAGCCGGCTTGCCCCCGGGCCGATACTTGCTCAAAGCGTTCGTCGATCGAACCGGAAAGCTGAGCGCCGATTGGACCGCACCGCTCGACGCGACCGACTTCGCCGGACAAACCGAATTCGAAGCGAAGTGGAAGCCCGGCTACGGCGGCATGACCGCGATCGACGGCGGGAAGCTGGCGAAGTGATGAGAGCTGCCTAGGCGAAGGGGAGAGGTCGGGCGACGGAACGAGATGCGCGACCGTGCGCTCGACATTGCCGGCCGCTCGGCGTAAGTTATCCGCGACTTTCACTTTCGCTCAGCGGAGAACTGGATCATGCGCCTCAAAAATAAAACCGCGATCGTCACCGGCGCAGGCTCCGGCATCGGGCGGGCCATTGCCGAGTTGTTCGCGCGCGAAGGGGCCGCGGTCGTCGTCGCCGATATCGATGAAACCGGCGGTCGGGCCACGGTCGAGGCCGTTGCAAAGGCCGGTGGTCGTGCGACGTTCGCGCGGTGCGATGTCTCCAAGGAAGCGGAATGCATCGCGGCCGTCGGCGTCGCCGTGGCCGAGTTCGGCGGGTTGAACGTCGTCGTCAATAACGCAGCCGCATTCATCTACGGCAGCGTCGAACAGACGACTTACGAACAGTGGCACAAAGTTTGGGACGTCAACGTGGTCGGGCAAGCGCAGATCGTGAAGTCGGCATTGCCCGCGCTGCGCAGAGCGGGGGGCGGGGCGATCGTGAACATCGCTTCGCAGAGCAGCTTCATTGCGCAGGCCAATTACGTCCCTTACAATTCGTCGAAGGCCGGCATTCTTCAACTCACGCGCTGTCTCGCGATGGACTTGGCCGTCGACCGCGTGCGCGTCAACGCGGTCTCGCCCGGCACGATCAAAACGCCGGCCGTAGACCATTGCATTCGCACGCTCGGCATGACGCTCGACGAAGGGTACGAGCGCTTCGGCAACGATGCCGTTCTCAAGCGACTCGGCGAGCCGATCGAGATCGCCAACGCGGTGCTGTTCCTCGCTTCCGACGAAGCGTCTTACATCACGGGCGCGAATCTCGTGGTCGATGGCGGGGCGACGATCGACTAAGTTCGCAGGACCCGACGCTTGGTGCCGTTGCCACGCTTGCTGGTTCGTGAACCCGCAAGCGTCGCGCACTACGTTTCCGTAGGCGCCCCTACAATCGGTACGATCGGTTTCTTTCACCGGCGTTCACCAAACTCCGGCACCTTGCCGATCATTAAGCTTGCCGGTCGGGAATAGTAGGCGACTTAGGCGATTTGATTCGTTGGACTGCTGGACTGATTAAACGATTGCACTCCCTTTGTTTCGGAGCGCGTCGTTGGCGATCAGGTGCGGCGGCGACGAAGCGATTCACAATGCGCAGGGTCCACACTGCGCTGCGCCTGCTTTGATCCAGTTCGGCATCGGCTTCGCCCGTGTCCCTCGAAGTAGAGTACCTGTGGCTAATACCTTTGCGAATCATCTGCGACTGTTCAGCGACTTGGCTCATGGCGAAGGTCGCCGCGAGCCGGAACTCGCCGACCCGGTCGATCGCCTTTGTCGCGCGTTTACCGCAGCGACGCGTTGGAAGCTGGAGTGCCTCAGCGGCACCGAGCCCGCGCCGGGTCGATCGTCGCACATCGCTTGGACGGCACCGGTAACGCCGACGGGCAAGGCTTCGCGACGTTGGCAATTGAGCGGTGTTGCGAATGCGGGGGCATCCGCAACGTCGCCGGTGGCCGAAGAGGAAGCGCGCAACTTAGCTTCGGCCTTGGCCGATATCGTCGCCGAGTTGATGCGCACGCAACGGGCCTTGAACGAGCGCGAAGCGGAATTGGCCGCGGGCGTTCCCTTGATTCCGCATCCCAAGGCCGAGCGGCATCTGGCCGAGCGGTTGGAAGCGGTGTTGCAATCGGCGGCGCAAGCGGTCGGTTGCCGAGCGGCGGGAATCTATTTGCTCGATGCAGGCACCAGCGAGTTGAAAGTCCGTGCGCAGTGGAACCTGCCCGCCGAGCGCTATCTCGACGCGCCGCGACCGCTGCGCGGCGCGATGGCCGATCTCGAAGCGCTCGCCGGGCATGCCGTTGCGCTAGAAGATGCGACGTTGTTCGATCATTGGAACCTGCCGGAGCCGAACTTTGAGGCGGCTATCTGCGTTCCGATCGCATCGCCGATGGAACTACTCGGCACGCTCTGGGTCTTCGCCGACGAGAAGCGCGCGTTCACCGATCAAGAAGTGAACCTCGTCGAGATCTGCGCAGGGCGCGTCGCGGCCGATCTCGAGCGCGAGATCTTGATGACCGAGACGCACGACACCGCGCGGCTCAAGCGCCACTGGGATGATGCGGCCGAGCGCCGCAAGACGCGCGTGCCGCAAGTAGCGCCGCTCGTCGATGGTTGGGAGATTGCCGGTTGGAGCAGCCCGGCCGAAGAATCGCTCGGTGAGTTCCACGATTGGCTCGTCACACGCGACGGGGCGCTGGCCGCTGCGGTCGGCCGCGTGGAAGACTCCCACTTCGCGGCGGCGCTCTCCGTGGAAGCGCTCCGGAGTGCATGGCGCGCACACGCGCACCATGAGCCCGACATGGGCCGGCTATTGTCTCTAGTGAACGACGATCTCTGGAGCGGCTCCGCAGAAACGGTTCCTGCGCACTTGATCGGCCTGCATCTCATCGACGATGGGCGGATCACCTGGGCTTCGGCCGGTCGCACCAGCGGACTGCTGCTGCAACTACAAGCCGGCGATCGCCGCACGGCAGCCGACACGGCAATCACTTCGGGCGGAATTCTGCTGCCCGGCAAGCCGGCGATTACCGATCTCACTGCCTTCGGCGATGCGGCCCGATACTTCGGCGATACGTTGTCGCTGGGGATCGAGTCGGATGTGCGGTATGAAGCCTGTGCGCGGAGGTTGCTGCCGGGCGACATCCTCGTGCTGACGAACAGCGCTGCACAAGCGGAGGCGCTGACGACCGCCGCGCGAGCGGGAAAACTGCCGGGCGTCGGACGACGGAGTTGCCGCGAATGGCTGGAAGCGTTCCGGTTGCTGCTGCACTCGACGGATGAACTGCTGCGACCGGCGGCGCTCGTGGTCGTGCGGAGAACACGGTAGTCGATTTGACCGACTGACTCAGCCCGCTCAGAGAAGAGTCGCGAATGCGGGTGTTCCGACGCCTTGACGCGAAAAATCAATCATTTAGACTAGGTAGTCTTCGACAATTTGCGGTGGTGGCGAAATTGGCAGACGCACCAGCTTGAGGGGCTGGCGGTAGCAATACCGTGGAGGTTCAAGTCCTCTCCACCGCACTTCGTATTCTTATAAAAGCCCGGCGATTTCGCCGGGCTTTTTTTGTTTATCGAGTTTCCCCGGCGTATTCACGCCGGGCTATTGAACGGAGTGGATCGAGCGAATGAATCGCTTGAACCGATTCTACCCGTATAGCCGGTTCACTTCGTCGTACTTGATCTTTCTGGCGCGCACGGTTCCGTCGCTGAGTTTTTCGCCGAGCGGGTCGAGATACAGCCGGCCGGTCGAGAGGCTCGACGTCGGGTTCACGTCCATGACGTGGATGTTGAAGATGTAGCCGACGTCGTCGGTCGCCGTGAACCAGTGGATATTGTCTTTGTAGTCGGACACGCTTGAATACTCGCCCGGCGCGAAGGGGCGATCGATCGTCGGGCGGATCAGATAATGATCCGGTTCGTCTTTCAACCGGTCGTAATGTCGGCCCTGGAACTTCCCTTTCACGATCAAGAACGCCGTCGCCATGTTGTTGTGGCCGTGCGGCACGACGCTGCGCCCTTTCTTCATCGCAAACACTTGGCGACCGAAAACGAGCTTCGTCGGCACGCCGGCGATCTCCGCAAATTGCGGTCGCAAGCTGCGGGCACCATGCTCCGGAAAGTCGACGTTCGACGAGAGCTTGTCGAAATCGATCAAGCGCAACAAGTCGGGCAGATCGACTTTCGCGTACAGCGCTTCGACTTGCTTTTGCCACTCGAGCTGCTTGAGCTTCTGATCTTTGACGTCTTGCCCAAGCTGGTTGAGCTGCGCAAGCCAAGCGGTCGTGATCGGTTTCACTTCGGCGGCGAAGGCATCTCGTGCGAAGAGGGTGTCGAACAGTGCGAACGTCATCACGGAGCCGAGAGCTTCGCGCGTGAAAGCACGACGATCGAGAACTGCCATAAATCGCTCTCTATAATTTAAGACGAGCGGGGACGTCTCCATCCCCGCTCGTCGGAAGTTCGATTTGAACTCTGCTCTTCCGAGACCTACTTTACCGTGACGTGGAAGCCGGCTTCGTAAAGCGCTGCGACGACGGCCTTGGCATCGAAGTTCCCTTCGATGACGAAATCTTTCGTCTTCGGCTTGGCGGTGTCGGCTTCGACGCCCGGCACTTCTTTGATCGCGGCCTTGATGGCCTTCGTGCAAGCGCCGCAGCAGTTGTGCGCGTTCGACACCGTGAGCCGCTTGACTTTGCCGGACGGCGCGCCGCTGTCGTCTTTGATCGAGATGCCGGTTCCTTCGACCTTCGCGTGGTATCCGGCTGCTACGATCGCGTCGACGGCCTTCTGCGCCGCTTCCGGCGTGGCGGCTGTGATCGTCGATTCGCCGTTCGCTTGATCGACCGCTACTTTCGCGTCGGTCAGATCTTTCACGGCATTCTGGATTCCCTTCGTGCAACCACCGCAGCAGATATGCATTTCGGTGAGCTTCACGGTCGTTTCGGCATAGATTGCCCCGCTGCCGCCGAGCATAAGGCCCATTGCGCCGGCAACGATTGCTGTAAACCGCTTCATAGTGACGATCTCCTGATAAATCGCATCGATTCTTTTCGATTTGTGCAAAATCCCCTGATTCAGGCGCACTCTGACGGGTTTTGCCCGCCGAGTCAATGTTTTTCTAACGTGAATTCCGCTCCGAATCGTCCGAAACAGGTCGATTTGCGGTTGTGGCCTGATGGGGGTGCTGCGTTAGAATTACAAGACTCGGCAGGTCGCCCCGAGGGATAGTGTGTGCGACCGGGCCCGAAGATGCTCGCCGTTCGTAGTTCGTTCGCGTCTAGCTCGCGTCTTTCGCCCCTTCGTTTCGTCGTCCGAGCGTGCTTGAATCGAACGTGCTTGAATTAAGTTTGAACCCTTGCCGTGAATTTTTATGAGCTCCGTCATCATGCCTGAAACCACTTCGCCCGCCTCGACCTCGGCTGCCGACGCACCGAAAGCCCGGCGTTCCGATATCCGCAACTTGGCGATCATCGCCCACGTCGATCATGGCAAGACGACTCTCGTCGATTGCTTGCTCAAAGAAAGCGGCGAGTTCCGGGCCAGCGAACTTACCGAAACCTGCATCCTCGACTCGAACGACCTCGAGAAGGAGCGCGGCATCACGATCTTGGCGAAGAACGTGGCGATGCACTACAAGGGGATCAAGATCAACCTCATCGATACCCCGGGACACGCGGACTTCGGCGGCGAAGTCGAGCGCGTGCTCCGGCTCGCCGATGGAGCGCTCGTGCTCGTCGATGCCGCAGAAGGGCCGATGCCGCAAACGCGGTTCGTGTTGTCGAAGGCGATCGAGTTCGGCTTGAAGCCGATCGTCGTCATCAACAAGATCGACCGCGGCGATGCCCGCTGCAACGAAGTGCTGAACGAAGTCTTCGAGTTGTTCCTCGAGCTCGGTGCCGACGACGAGTTGGCCGACTTCCCCTACATCTTCGCTTGCGGTCGCGACGGCTACGCCACGACCGATTGGAACGTCCCCACGGATTCGATCCGTCCGTTGTTGGACCTCGTCGTCGAACACATTCCGGGCCCGGAAATTGAGGCGGAAGCGCCGTTGCAAATGCTCGTTACCACGCTCGACTGGTCGGAGTTCGTCGGCCGGATCGCGATCGGCCGGATCTATGCCGGCACGGTGAAGAAGGGGCAACGAGTCAACTTGATGCAGAAAGACGACAGGAACTCGGCGCTGAAAGTTCAAGCGCTCCACGTGTTCGAGAAGCTGAGCCGCGTCGAAGTCGACGAGGCGGGTGCCGGAGATATCGTAGCGATCGTCGGGCTGGAACAGGTCGAAATCGGCGACACGATCTCCGACATCGATCAACCCCGGCCGCTGCCGCGCGTGACGGTCGATCTTCCGACCCTCGAGATGACGTTCAGCGTCAACACCTCGCCGTTCTGCGGCAAGTCCGGCAAGTTCCTCACGACGCGCCACTTGCGCGATCGGTTGATGAAGGAGTTGCAACGCAACGTCGCGCTCAAAGTTCGCCAAATACCGAACTCCGATACTTACGCCGTCGCCGGCCGCGGATTGCTGCACTTGTCGGTGCTCATCGAGACGATGCGCCGCGAAGGGTACGAAATGTCGATCGGCAAGCCGCAAGTCATCACGCAAATCATCAACGGCGTCGAGCACGAGCCGTTCGAGACGCTCGTCGTCGAAGTGCCGCCGGAAAAGCTCGGCAAGGTCATGGAGCTCGTCGGCGCGCGGCGCGGCAAGATGCTCGAAATGACGCATCGGGGCAACTACTCGTTCGTGCAGTTCTCGATTCCCGCTCGCGGCCTGATCGGCCTCCGAACGCGCGTGCTCAACGCCACGCAAGGGGAAGGGATCATGCATCACCGCTTCGAAGACTATAAGCCGCTCGAAGGAGACGTGCCGGCCCGCGCCAACGGCGTGCTCATCTCGATGGTCACGGGCAAGACCGTCGCGTTCGGGCTCGACGGCCTGCAAGACCGGGCCGACTTGTTCGTCGGGCCGGGGGCGGAAGTGTATGAAGGGATGATCGTCGGCGAGAATGCCCGCGACAACGACATGACCGTGAATCCTTGCCGCGAAAAGAAGCTCACGAACATGCGTGCTTCGGGAACCGACGGCATCACGATTCTCAAGCCGCCGCGCCAGATCACGCTGGAAACCGCGTTGGAATACATCGAAGACGACGAGCTCGTCGAAGTCACGCCCGACGCAGTCCGCCTCCGCAAGCAACTGCTCACGGAAAACGACCGCAAGCGCGCCGGCCGTAAGGCATAAGGCGGAGAATAACGATCGACTTCCGCATAGCTCGACGGGCGCTGCCACGTCGATATCTCGGAGCGCAATAAAAAAAAGGGAGCGAGAAGCCTAGGCTTCTCGCTCCCTTTCGATTTTATCTGCCGCGAAGTTCGACGAACTAAGCGTGATCCACGGTGCCGTGCAGCTTCCGGTTCGGCACGTCGTGTACCACGTTCTTGATCAGCCCGAGCTTCTCAAGCACGCGGATTTGCATGTAGGTGACATCGAACTCCCACCAGCGGTGGCCGTGCTTCGCCATCCGTTGATACGCGTGGTGGTTGTTGTGCCAACCTTCGCCGAACGCCAACACGCCGACCCACCAGAGGTTCCGGCTATCGTCGGTCGTCTTGTAGTTGCGGTAGCCCCACATGTGCGTGGCCGAGTTGACGAACCAGGTGATGTGCAGCACATAGACCAACCGCACGAACATGCCCCACAAGAGCAGCGACATCGCCATGTTGAAGCCGCCGGTCGCATAACCGATGCCGAAGAAGATCGCTCCCATGATGAAGTGCGACGGGAGAAACATCTTGTGCAAGAACACCATGCCCTTGTCTTTCAACAAGTCCGGACAGTAGCGATTCATGAGATCGTCGAAGTATTTGCGTCCATATTGCGGGCACATCCAGCTAATGTGCGACCAGAGCCCGCCGTGACGCGGCGAGTGCGGGTCTTCATCGTGATCGCTGTAAGCGTGGTGCTTGCGGTGCGTCGAAACCCATTGCAGCGCGCTCCCCTCGCCGGAAAGCCCGCCCATCAGGGCGAAGAACCAACGCATCGGCTTCGAGCAAGTAAAGCTGCCGTGCGTGAGCAACCGGTGATAGCCCATGCAGACGCCGACGCTGCCGGTGATGAATTGCATCACGAAGAAAAGGGCGAGCCCTTGCCAGGTGAAGTAAAACGGCGCGGCCAAGGCCACGAGATGCAAGATGCCGAACCAAGCGATGACCGGCCAATCCAAGCCGGTCGCGAACGGGTCGTGTCCGTCGGCCGCCGAGGTGATCGTTTCCTTGCGGCCCATCTTGGCCGGACGAATATCCAAGAGAGCGACATCCCCTTCGACGGGACCGGTCGCCATTTTTTCCATCGGGGAAGTGACGCCATGGGCATGGGTGTGCCCCTTCGTTTCTCTCGTGTCGATCGACATGCGAAAACTCCTAAAGCTGACCGGCGGGCGCTTGCTTGCGGCCACGCGTACCGAACCATCCGGAGCCGTGAGCGGCCGACACACGCGGCGCTCCTTATCTCCATCGACGGATTGTAGAAAAGGGGGCCGGTTTCGGTGTCACAGCCGCGTGAAGGCTTTGTAAAAGCTGGGTAAAACACCGGTCGGCAGGCCCCCGGAGGAACGACAATCGTCAGATTTCCCCTGTTCTCCGCTTCAGGAACGCGCTCCGCTCGCCTCGGACCTGCGGCATTTACGCATTGCTTGCGGCATCGGCCTGCGCAGCGAAAGCCCGTAATTGACGCTCGTTTTAACTTCATCCACACTGAAGCGATGAAGAATCCAGCCCTTTCCATGCTCGCGCTGCTCTCCCTCGTTTCGTGGGCATTCGCCGGAAACTTAGCGCGAGCCGCGGAAACACCGGTCGATTTCGCCCGCGACGTCGCTCCGATCTTCCAGCACCATTGCGTACGCTGCCATCAGCCGTCGCACAAACTCGGCGAACTTTCGCTCGCTACGCCCGACGACCTCACGACGACCGGCTACGTCGTCGCCGGTAAGCCCGACGAAAGCTATCTGCTCGAAGTCGTCACGGCCGTGAGCGGCAAGTCGCCGAAGATGCCGAAAGAAGGGACCGCGCTAAGTGTCGAGCAATTGCAAACGCTCCGCCGCTGGATCGCCGGCGGAGCTGCATGGCCCAAGGGGGTCGTCGTTCGCGAGCAGCCGAAGGGAGACAAACATTGGTGGTCGCTGCAACCGATCGCCGATCCCAAGCCGCCGCGGATTGCGGCACCCGTTGTTCCGCAACCGGCAGGCGCAGGCTCTGCGCCGGATTGGGCTTCGAACCCCATCGATCGTTTCATCGCGGCGAAGCTTCACGACAAGCAACTCGCACCTTCGCCCCCGGCGGCGAAGGGCGAACTCCTGCGCCGCGTCACGTACGACCTCACCGGGCTACCGCCGACGCCGGAGGAGCTCGCTGCGTTCCTTGCCGATGAACGGCACGATGCGTTCGAGCGCGTCGTCGACCGCTTGCTCGCATCCCCGCGCTACGGCGAGCGCTGGGGGAGGCATTGGCTCGATGTCGTCCGCTTCGGCGAAAGCCGAGGCTTCGAGCGCAACCAGATCATCGACAATCTTTGGCCGTTTCGCGACTACGTGATTCGCTCCTTCAACGACGACAAGCCGTTCGATCGCTTCATTCGCGAGCAGATCGCCGGCGACGTGATCGGCAAAGACGATCCCGAGGTCGAAGTCGGCTCGGCCTTTCTTACCGCCGGCCCTTACGACGACGTCGGCAACCAAGACGCGGCGGCGATGGCGCAAATCCGCGCCGACACGCTCGATGAAGTGATCCGCACCACAAGCGAAGCGTTTCTCGGGCTCACGCTCGGTTGTGCCCGCTGCCACAACCATAAGTTCGATCCCTTGCTTGCCGCCGACTATTACGCGATGTATGCGACGTTCGCCGGCGTGCAACACGGCGAGCGCACGGTCGCCACGGCCGCGGCCCGCGCCGGCCGCGAAGAGAAAACGAAACCGCTGGAAGCGGAAAAGCAAAAGCTCGCGGATGAGCGTGCGAAGCTCGATGCCGAGATCACGGCCCGCGCGAAGCAACTGGAATCGGCGTCGGCGAAATTATGGACTCGGCCGCGCGTCAGCCGCTACGGCACGGAAGAGAATTTCGCTCCGATCGAGGCGCGCTATGTGCGGCTCACGGTCGACTCGGTCGATGAAGAAGAGACCAAGAACCGCCAGTATCGCATCGACGAATTCGAGGTTTGGACTGCAAGCGACTCAAAAGCCCCGTCCAGTAACGTCGCGCTCGCGTCCGCCGGCGGCAAGGCTCAAGGAGCATCGCGGGCTATTCAAGATTTCAAGAACGCCTACGGCGCCGAACTCACGATCGACGGCAAGTTCGGCGAGCGCTGGATCGCCGGCGGGCGAGAGCTCGTCATCGCGCTGGCGAAGCCCGAGCGGATCGAACGCGTTTTCTTTTCGAGCGACCGCACACGGGCCCTCAACGAAGTGAACGGCCATACGACTTTTCCCGGCGAGTACCGCATAGAAACGTCGCTCGACGGCAACCATTGGACGCACGTCGCCGACTCCTCCGCACGACTTCCCGCGACGAAACACATCGCGCAATTGCGTACGCGCAAACAAGTGATGAAGCCCGACGAAGCCGAGCGACTCGCGCAACTCGACGCTCGGCTCGCGAAGCTCGATGTCGAACTCGCGGCCGTTCCCGCGCTCGACTCATGGTGGGTCGGCAAGCGTCAACCTGCGCCGGGGCCGTTCCCGATCTTCCTCGGCGGCGATCCCCAAAAGAAAGGCGAACTCGTCACGGCCGCGAGCCTTGCGGTGTTCGACGACTCCACCTGGAAAAAGAAACTCCCCGGCTACAAACTCGATCCGAAGCTGGATGAAGCGGCGCGGCGCATCGCCTTGGCCGATTGGCTCGTCGCACAGGAGCATCCCCTCACGGCCCGCGTGTTGGCGAATCGCGTATGGCATTATCATTTCGGCGTCGGCATCGTCGACACGCCGAGCGATTTCGGTTTCATGGGCTCCAAGCCGACCCATCCCGAGCTACTCGATTTTCTCGCCCGACGCTTGCTCGCCGACGGCTGGCGAATCAAGCCGCTCCATCGCCTGATCGTGACCTCGCAAACGTATCGGCAATCCTCGGCATCGCGAGCCGAGGCCGCGCGCGTCGATGGCGACTCGCGCTTGCTGTGGCGCTTCCCGCCGCGCCGGCTTTCCGCCGAGGAACTGCGCGACACGATGCTCCAAGTCGCGGGCAAACTCGACCTACGGATGGGAGGCCGTGGCTTCCGCCTCTACGAATACCAACAAGACAACGTCGCCACCTACGTGCCGCTCGACGAAGTCGGTCCCGAGACTTACCGCCGCGGGCCGAACGACTTACCAAAGAATGCCGCGATGATCCGGCAGGACAAGTACGACAAGCGTTTTCATCGGCCTTCAACCGCGCGGCGACGGAAGCGGATGTCGCAGCCGGCGCGGCGTTGATCCAAGCGCACGGCTTGCGAGCGTTTTGCCGAGCGATGTTGAACGCCAATGAATTCGTGTACGTGAGATAGCCGCCATGCATGATCTTCAAACCGCTCTCACACGCCGTCGCTTCTTCGGCGATGTCTCGACCGGCATCGCCGGTATAGGACTCGCGCATCTCCTAGCCGCCGAGTCAAAAAGCGCCGAAGCGAACCCCAAAGCCGCCGCGCCGCTTGCGGGTTCGCGAGCCGCCGACGCAGCACAACAAAACACCTGGCAACCCGGCATCGGGCGCGCGCATTTCCTCCCCAAAGCGAAGCGCGTCTTGCAAATCTTCTGCCCCGGTGCGGCCTCGCACATGGACCTTTGGGAGCATAAGCCCGAGTTGGAGAAGATGGACGGCAAGCCGTTGCCGGGGGGTGAAAACTTCGTGTCGTTTCAAGGGAAAAACGGCAACTTGATGCGCAGCCCTTGGCCTTTCGCGGCCGGGGGAAAGTCGGGCAAGAAAATTTCGTCGCTCTTCGAACACATGCGCGAGCATGTCGACGACATCGCGTTCATCCATTCGATGACCTCGAAGACCAATACGCATGGCCCCGGCTGTGTGTTTATGAATACGGGAAACGTCAGCGAAGGTTTCCCCGCGGCCGGCGCATGGCTCAGCTACGCACTCGGCAGCGCGAACGAAAACCTGCCGGCTTACGTCGCAATACCCGATATTCGCGGCGAGCCGCCGAACGGCAAGGCGAACTGGAGCAACGGCTTTCTTCCGGCCCGACATCAAGCGATCATGCTCGCTGCGCAACAACCGATTCGCAACCTCGCGCGACCGACCGCGATCGACGCCGGCGAGGAACGCTCGACGCGCGGGTTTCTCCGCATGCTCAACGACCGCGACGCCGCCGCGCATCCAGGCGAAACGGAGTTGCAAGCGCGCATCGCGGCGTATGAACTTGCGGCCCGGATGCAACTCTCCGCGCCGGAAGTTTCCGATTTCGCCTCGGAGACCACGGCGACGCACACCCGCTACGGCACCGACGACCCGAACAAACTAAAGGCCGGATACGCTCGGAACTGCTTGCTCGCGCGGCGGTTGCTCGAGCGCGGCGTGCGCTACGTGAACTTGTACTGCGCGTCGCGCGCGTCGGGCGTCGACGGCTTACTGAACTGGGACGCACACAAAACGCTCAAGGCCGACTACGAGCGGCATGTGCCGATCTTCGACCAACCGACCGCGGCCCTGCTTGCCGACTTAAAACAACGGGGCTTGCTCGAAGATACGCTTGTGCTTTGGACGACGGAGTTCGGCCGGATGCCGACGCATCAACTCGGTTCGGTCGGGCGCGATCACAATCCGGACGGCTTCACCTGCTGGATGATGGGAGCCGGCGTTCGCGGCGGCACGAACTACGGCGCAACCGATCCCTTCGGCCGCCGCGCCGAGCAAGACCCCGTAACCGTGTGGGACTTCTACGCCACGGCGCTGCATCTCCTAGGTTTCGATCACACCAAGCTCACGTACTATTCGAACGGCTTAGATCGACGCCTGACGAACGTACACGGCCGAGTGATTCGGGAGATACTTTCGTAGAGTAAGCTGCCGCTTACTTCAGAAACTTCGAGAGAAACAAGGCTTCGACTCCACTAAGGTAATCGCGGTTGTCTTTCTTCGCGAAGCCGTGTCCTTCGTTATCCGCGTAGACCGTCCAAACGCTTTTGCCTGCCGTGCGGACTTTCTCCGCGATCTGCTCCGCTTCCGAAAACGGCACGCGCGGGTCGTTGACGCCGTGCGCCACTAAGAGCGCGCTCGTGATCTTCTCCGCGCGGTTCGCCGGGCTGATCTCTTCGAGAAACTTGCGCATGTCCGCATCGCGCTCGTCGCCGTATTCCGCCCGGCGCAGGTCTTGCCGATAAGGGCTCGTCCGTTCGAGAAACGTCACCCAATTGGCGATGCCGACGTTATCGATGCCGGCCCGAATGCGATCGCCGAAGTGGGTGAGCGAGGCGAGGACCATATAGCCGCCATACGAGCCGCCGCTCACGGCGACACGCTGCGGGTCGAGCTCCTTGCGCGTACCGATCCAATCCAACAGCGCGCCGATATCCTTGACGCTGTCTTCGCGCAGTCGCGCATTATCGAGAGCGAGATACGTCTTTCCATAGCCGGCCGAGCCGCGCACGTTCGGGATCACGACCGCCACGCCGAGCCGCCCGGCGTAGAACTGCGCGAGGCCGGAAAAGTCGGGCCGATACTGACTCTCGGGCCCGCCGTGGATGCTAATCAGCACGCCGACCGGTCGAGCGGGAGCGCTTGCTTCCTGCGCGCGAGGCCGATAGTAAAACGCCGGAATTTCCCGGCCATCGAACGATTTGAAACGGATCAGCTCGGGGGTGAGAAACGTACGTGGATCGAGTCCGCCTGCCTCGCTCATCGTCCAACGGGTGAGCTTGCCGGTCGCAAGTTCGTAGCTATACGCATCGGCCGGCGACGCCGGGCTCGACCACGTAAGCCCGAGCCGCGTGCCGTCGGGAGAAAACCTGAGCGCGCCGACGATTCCTTGCGGCAACTCCAGTGGACGACGTTCGCCGGCTCGCAGCAGGTAGAGCTTGCTATAACCTTCTTCGTTGATCGTAAACACGACCGCACCGGTCTGCTTATCGACCGTAACCCCCTCGACGTCCCAAGGGATATCGGCCGTGAGCGGCTTCATCGCGGCCGAGGCGAGATCGTATGCATAGAGTTGCGTAAACTCGCCGTCGCCGTCGTGGGTGAGATATAAGGTCTTCGCGTCGGGAGAGAACTTCATCTCGCCGATCGCGATCTTCTGCCCTTCCTTGCGGGGCAGCTTGAGCAGCGTCTTGTTTTTCGTATCGAGATCGAACAGCGCAGGATACGATTCATTGGCCGACACGTAGTGCGAGACCGCGAGCAATCGACCGTCTTGCGACCAGTCTTCGGCTTGCCAGAATTCGCTCTTCGTCTCGAACAGCAATTTTTCATCGCCGGTCTTCGTATCGACCGTGTATAGGTCGGTGTCGCGACCGTTGCGACGGTTGTGATGCACGACCATCAGCGAACCATCGGCATTGATCGGCCCGAGCTGATGCCGGCTCTTGCCGTCGGTCAGCATGCGGTGTCGATAAGCATTCGGTTCGAGGCGATAGATCTGATTGTTTTCGTTGCCGCCGCTTCCCATGAGGAACAAGATCGCGGGTTCGCTTCCTGCGCTATCGGGAACGGCGGGCAGATAGCGTGCGCCGGCGACCGGCTCGTCGAAAAACGTCAGTTGCTCGCGCCGGCCTCCCGGCTCGGCCACGCGATGGAGTTGCGACGCGTTGCCGAAGCGCGTGTGGATCAACATGGCGTTGCCGTCCGGCGACCACGACGCGAATTGCGCCGAGCGAATGTTCTGGTACTCGCGCAACTGCGCGAAGATCTCGCGCGGCACGACCGGCACTTCTTGCACGCGCACGGCAGCCGGTCGACGAGGATCGACCGGCTGCGTTTCCGCTTTCGTTGCGGCCGGCGTTTGAGCCGACGCATGGCCGCAGAGCAGCGCCGTGGCGAAGACGACGAACGATAAGCGCGCATCTACTTCACCGCCGTGACCGGGGGAACCTTATACGAACCGTCGAGCATCGACTCTTCCGGCCAGTAGAGCCGTAGCATCAAGATGAACTTGCCGCTCGGAGCCGGCAGCCAATTGGCTTCTTTGTCCTTGCCCGGCGATTCGTGCTGCACGAGCAAGTCGAGCGAGCCGTCGTCGTTGTACTTGAAGTCGTAGCGCGAGCTCACCGTGTAGCGGTTGAGCGCGTTCGGGACGAAGAAGTAAGCCGCATCGTACATCGTGATCGACCAGAAGGCCTTGGCCGGCGGCAACTTGCCTTTGTCGAAGTGGACGACGTATTTGTTCGCACCGTCGAGCGTTTTCCCGTCGCCGCCGATTTCGGCAGTCGGGTAGACGGCGTCTTGCGGACGGTTCGCACCGAGGCCGATCGCCGTGATGAAAGCGCGTTGCAAGTAGTCGGTCGCATAGAGACCGGTTTTGGTCGAGAAGGTCCAGCCGTTCACCATCACGCCGGCTTCGCGCATGTGGCCCATGATTTTCTTCTGCGCGGCGGCCGGAACCTCGGCCAAGCTCTTCGCTACGGTCGGATCGACTTTCGCGGCGTCGAAATCTTCGCCGACCTTGATGCCGACCTGCGCCAACTTCGCAACCATCGGAGCATCTTCCGCCGTCGGCGGATTCGTCTTCAGCAACTTCGCCAGCAGCGTGAAGTAGGCGGTGGCGTCGAGGCCGTGTACTTGCTCGCGCACGGCAGTCTTCATGTCGATCTTCGGATCGACCGCGGCCTTCGCCGCCGTATAAGGCTTGCCGTAGGCGCTAAGCGGTTCGAGCTTGAGGCCGTCTTGAAATTCATGCACCGCCTTGTAGTCGTCGGGCGTGCCGGTGCAATAGGTTCGGCCGAGGATCCAGACGAGGTCGGTCGCCGACTTATACTGCGTGAGACCTTCGGGAACCGTGCCTGTCCATTTCGGACCGGTGATTAGATACTTCTGCGCTTTCGTGCCGGTCGTGCGCTTGCCCGGCACTTGGAAGACGTTGGTAAAACCGTCGAGCATCGGCATCAAGTAGTAACGGTCCTTGGCGTCGGGAATGCCGAACACATACGGCTCGGCACCGAGATCGAGCCAAGCGAGCGAATATAAAGTGTCGGCATTCGGCGCGGTGACTTCTTTGTCGGTGGGAGATGGATAGCTCCGCAAATTCGCGAACTGGCCCATCGGCGCCAGCTTCCCTTCGGATGTCGTGACGTTCGTCATCACGCGGCGCGTGTACTCCATCGTGATCAGCGAATAGCCGTAGACGTAGGCCTCGACTGCGACGTCGGACGGAGCCGAAGTCTTCGCCGGCGTCATCTCGACAGCTTTCTCCGGTGTTTTCTCGGGTGCCTTTTCGGACGCTTTTTCGACGGCGGTAGCCGAAGGCTTGGCCGTCGGCGTGGCGGACGGAGTTGGAGTTATAGTGAGAGTTGGAGTTGAACTCGGTGTTGGTGTAGGTGTTGCAGTAGGTGTTGCAGAAGGTGTGGCGGAAGGTGTGGCGGAAGGGGATGCCGAGGGGGTAGCGACAGGCGTTGCTATGGGAGCTGGCGTTGGCGATGGAGTCGGCGTTGGAGTTACGGTCGACTTGGCGGCAGGCGTGGCCGTGGGTGTAGCAGCCACCTTCGCCGGTGTTTTTTCCGGTGCCTTCTTTTCTTCTTGGCAACCTCCGCCGAACAACAGCGACAGCGACGTCACGGCAATCGTCCAACGTTGCGAGAAAATTCGCGAACTCATCGTGGTTTCCTCATAGATGCAAGACAGTGTGGTGGAAAATACTTCTTAAAACGGCGTAGCTCTTCCGTGTGTTTGCCGTGAGCATGAGGCAACGTCGAAAAACGCAGATCCGTGGTAAATACTCGCGGCCGACTTCGAGATGCTCGTATCGACTTGCAAACTTCCTTCGATCGAAGATGCTGCTTGAACCGAGACTTCTCGGCGGTACATGTCGACGTATCCCGACGTGGGGTACTCGATGCGCCGAACAGTGTATCATTGCAGGATGCGGTTTTCATCATGGTGCGTGGTTTCGACGGGAATGCTGCCGGACGGTGAGCCGCTTCTCTGGGCGATAGTCGCCGGCGCCAGTTGTGAAGAGCCCCATGAAGAGCCGCAACGATAAACTAATTCCTATGAGTTCCGGCCCCGGCTCGATCGAAACCGCGACCGCCTACCACGAAGCCGGCCATGCCGCGCTGGCGCTCGCGCTCGGTCGACCGGTGCAACGGGTAAGCATCTTGCCGAACCAACTCCGGCTCGGGCTGTGCGAGTTTAAGAAGGGATCGTTTCGTCCGTCGCACGACGCGATCGAGACGGAGATTCTTATCCTTCTAGGTGGACTCGCAGCCGAGGCACGGCAGATGGGGGATTATGCCTGGGGTGGCGCATCGGCCGACCTGCGCGCAGTGCGAGGGCTCACCGAAATGCGCGCCGGCAGTGCCCGGCAAGTGGCCCGCCTCGAACGCCGGATGCTCGACAAAGCGGAGCACCTGTTAGACCAACCGGGAGTCTGGGACGCCGTGACCCGGATTGCCGAGGAGCTCTTGAAGACAACGGTCATCAGCGGCCGGGCGGCGAAGCATCTTTTCGATCTGGCGATGGCGCAGGCGGAGCGGCAAGGGTGAACTCCGGCGAACTCGATTCACTTTCAATATCCGAATAGCTACTCGTTCACGGATCCGAGATCCTCATACGCGATTCTATAAACTTCCGGCGAATAGAATGTCCGAGGCTGAAAGCCCGGAAGTTCCTTCACGATCCCGATTTTTTCCAGTTCTTCCAAATGGCGTTGAGCGACTTGGTAGTAGACCTTCCATTCGATCGATAATTCCGAGATACCGATAAAAGGCCCGGTAAATAATCGCTTTGCCAATTCAACAAGCCTTGCGCGTTTGCCGAGTTTTCCGATTCGGTCTAAGTATTCTTCGTGCAGTTGCATTAAGCGATCACAACGTAGGATGGTATCCTTGGCCTGATAGATCGTTGCGCGCAGGCAAAATGCGATCCAGGACGCCCAGTCGCCGGTGGAACTCACACGGTAAAGGTTGTCGACGTACTCTCTTCGATAGCGCTCGAAGTAATCGCTGAGATAAAGCCAAGGCTTCGTCATTTCGCATCGAGACTTCGTCATCAATGCCAATAGCAATCTACCGACACGTCCATTGCCGTCTTTGAAAGGATGAATCGTCTCAAACTGGTAATGAGCTAAGAAACAATCTACTAGGGGATCGAAACGGTTATTGTCGACGTGAAGATATTTTTCGAAGTCGTCTAAGCAGCGTGCCAGTTCAATTGGAGGCGGCGGCACGAAGCGACGGCTTTCCCCGATTGCAACCTGCACTTTGCGAAACTCGCCAGGCGTTTGATCGCCTCCTCGAACACCGGTCATTAAAGTGCGGTGCAAATCGCGAATCAATCTCAACGACAGCGGAAGGGGGTGCTCATCTCCTTGCTTGAGCGCGCGCCGATAGTTGAGGACTTCAGCGCTGCTTGACGCACGGCCTTCGGCACTCGTGTCGTGAATTTTTTCAAACAAGAAGACTTGCCGCGGCGTGGCATAGGTTCCTTCGATCCTCGAAGATTGAAGTGCTTCTCTTGTCGCTAAGGGATTCAAGAGCATCGCTGGATTCGCGACTCGACGCCCAACTCCTTCTAAAAGGCTCAAATTGCTTCGTGCTTCTACGATCAACGGCCAAATTTCGTCCGTCAACTTGAAATCCGGCGGCAATGGATTCGGAACAAAAGCGCGGTCGGCAATTCCGTCCCATTGAATCGCGTGGAGGGTGCCAGGTGAGTTCGATGCAAAATGGGATGTGTTCATACGACCAGTGCAGATGCTAACGAAAGGGAGTCTAAGTATTATTCTCGTCCGAAAATCATAAGAGAGGAGCCTCTCTGTATTGATTTTTACTTGAATTCGCATAAGTCATTTTATTTTAATCACTTAAATAGTATTAAAAGATAGATTTTTAGTCGTTATCCCGTTTGAAATCAGTTAATTCGGGGGGGGTCATGAATGTGCGGTTATAAGTTGCCGCTTCGTCCAATGCTCCTTTATCTTTGCACTTCCCTCCCCTATACTGAATCGCTTATCGATCAATGCTACTCGGGCCAGTTTCAGATTTCCCTGCCGATGTTCTTGGGCGGGCCGTGGTTCTCGAATCGTGGGTCTAACGACCGCGCACTTCGATCACGGCTTCTGAACGGTAACGACTCTGAACAGTACCTGACGCGTTCGATCAACCCGTGTGTATAGGGTAGACGGTTCCGACGGCTCGCAGCAATGTTTGCGCGAGGTCGCTCGACTGAACCGTAGAACGGCGTCTCGCCTGCGACTTTTCGTCGACGGGCTCGCGATTTGTTTCGCGCCGACGTCGGTCGCTCTTTGCGCGGAGGCAAACCAGGTGCTCCGTTACTCGTTCTTTAGGTACATGCTGAATGTCTTCCCCTATGTCTGAATTGAATTCCGAAGTCGAAACGGTCGTCGCCGATGCCGTCGCCGAAATCATCGCGACCGAGTCCGTAGCCGTCGAAGCGGTTACCGTCGTCGTCGACGATCCATTTGCCGAAGCGCGAGCTGCGAAGAAAGCAGCGAAAGCGGCCAAGGCCGCCGCGAAAGCTGCGCTGCAAGCGGAAGCCGCGAAAGCCAAGGAAGCCGAAATCGAAGCTTTGATGGCCGAGGCGGCACAATTGGATGCGCAAGTGAAGTCGGCTGCGGCGGCTGCCGCTCAGGCCGAAGCCGCTTCCGCCGGTGCGCTGCGCTCCGATACGGAAGGGGGCGTGAAGTTCGACGAACTTAATCTGCATGCGCCGATTCTCGCAGCGATCAAAAACGCCGGCTATGAGATCGCCACGCCGATCCAAGCCCGCGCGATTCCGCTGTTGCTCGAAGGGCGCGACGTGCTCGGCCAAGCGCAAACCGGCACCGGCAAGACCGCAGCCTTCGCGCTGCCGCTGTTGCAACGGATCGATCTCAAGAAGAACGTCACGCAAGTCCTCGTACTCACGCCGACGCGCGAACTCGCGATTCAAGTCGCCGAGTCGTTCGAGCGCTACGCCTCGGGCACGCCCGGCTTGCGAGTTCTCGCCGTCTACGGCGGTCAAGACTACAACGTCCAGTTCCGCGGTTTGGATCGGGGCGTGCATGTCGTCGTCGGCACTCCCGGCCGCGTGATGGATCACATGCGTCGTGGTTCGCTGAAGCTCGAAGGCCTCACCGGCCTCGTGCTTGACGAAGCGGACGAGATGCTCAACATGGGCTTCGCCGAAGACGTCGAATGGATTCTCGAGCAAACGCCTGCCGAGCGACAGATCGCACTCTTCTCGGCCACGATGCCCGAGCAGATTCGCCGCATTGCGCAAAAGTATCTACGCAACCCGGCCGAGATCACGATCAAGCAAAAGACAGCCACCGCGGATACCGTGACGCAGCGGTTCGTCGTGTCGCAACAGCACCAAAAACAGGCCGTTTTGGCGCGACTGTTGGAAGCCGAGCCGATCGACGGAGTGCTCATTTTCGTGAAGACGAAGAGCACGACCGAGCCTTTGGCCGAGTTCCTGGCGAGCCACGGACACCGCACCGGTGCGCTTAACGGCGACGTGCCGCAAAAGCAGCGCGAACGGATCGTCGAGAACCTGAAGGCCGGCAAGCTCGACGTCATCATCGCAACCGACGTCGCGGCTCGCGGGCTCGATGTGCAGCGCATCAGCCACGTCATCAACTACGATCTTCCGTTCGATAGCGAAAGCTATGTGCATCGGATCGGCCGGACGGGCCGCGCCGGTCGAACAGGCCACGCGATCTTGTTCCTCCATCCGCGCGAGCGCAACTTGCTCCGCCGCTTAGAGCAAGCCACGCGGCAAACGATCGAGCCGATGGAGATTCCCACGAAGCGTACGATCAACCAGCGACGTGTCGCACGTTTCCATGAAGCCATCACCGCGAACATGGAACATCGCGACTTCAACAGCTTCGTCTCGCTCGTCGAACAGTACCGCGGCGACCATCCGGAAGTGCCGACGGAGAAGATCGCCGCAGCCTTAGCCGCGATGGTCGTCGGCGATGCGCCGATGATGTTGACCGAAGATCTGCAATCGACGACGTTCGCCGATAGTCGCGATCGCAACAACGGCCCGCGCGGCAACGCTCGCGACGGTCGTGGTCGCGAGGGAGATGCGCGAGGCAATCGTCGTGGTCCGGTCGAAGGTCGCAGCCCGGAACGCATGGAGACGTTCCGTGTCGAAGTCGGCTACGCCCATAAGGTGAAGCCGGGGAATATCGTCGGCGCGATCGCCAACGAAACCGGCCTCGGCAGCGGTATCATCGGACGCATCGAAATCTTCGACGAGCACAGCACGGTCGACCTCTTGGCCGGGATGCCGAGCGAAATGTTCCTCGCGCTGAAGCAAGTGCGCGTCGGCGGCCGAAAGCTCAACATCACCCGTGCCGGCGAGACTCCGACTTACGCGCAAGAGGGCGAAGGGGCTCCGAAGAAGTTCAAGAAGAAGCCGAAGTTCGATAGTGCGCAAGCGTAAGCTTCGCATAGCGAACGCGATCACGTAACGAATCACAGCGGCGCGAATGAATCATTCGCGCCGCTGTTTTTGCAGGCGATCGTTCGATAGCCGCAGATGCATATCTGCGGGGAGGCCATCGCAGAACTACGCCGCGCCGAGCTGCCGGGGATATTCATCCCCGGCTATCGAACGATCTGATTGCGCTCGAAGTCACTCGATTCTTTACGAATCGACGCCGCTAGATACGACATTTCCATCGCCTACTTCTCGCTGCATTCTCCTGCGCGGCGAGATATAATTGGGCGTTCGTTTTCGCGAGGAGCTTTATGAGAACGAAGAAAGAAATTGCCCGGTCACTGCAAGACTTTGTTTTTACGAAGGAAGCCGAAGCTGATTTGCAGGTACTCGCTGAAGAGATCTCCACACATCCGAAGAAAAACGAATTGATCGAAGACGTGCTCAAGCTCTTCGAACGATTCCCGTACGAAGACTTTGGTGCCCCAGGACCGCTGGCGCACGCCGTCGAGGAGCATTACAAAAAGGGTTACGTCGATCGGCTCGCAGAATCGCTTGAGAGACAGCCGACCTCGTTGACTATCTGGCTCGCCAACCGAATCGTGAATGCCGGAGATAAGAATCACATGCGGTTCTTGAAGCTATTGGTCCAAGTATCTCAGCGAAGGGATGTGGACCGACAAGTTGCAAAACAGGCAAAAGAGTTTGCGAGTATACGTTGAATGTCGACGATCCTCTTGGCGGTGGCTCCATCAATCAATCCGGTATTTCGCTTGAATCCAGAGGTACGACGAATGCTCTGCCGTAGTATGCCGAAGCTCAGCTCGCTAAATTTCTTCGCGATTGCGGTCTTCCTAGTCGCGTATGGTTCCACGCTTTCCGCAGCCGAATCGTCGGCTCCCATCGAGTTCAATCGCGATATCCGGCCGATTCTGTCCGACAAATGCTTCGCTTGTCATGGGCTCGACGCCAAGCATCGCGAAGCGGAGCTCCGACTCGACACGCTCGAAGGAGCGATCGCCGACCACGACGGACATCGAGCCTTAGTGCCGCGCGATTTGAACAAGAGCGAGCTCTGGCAGCGGATCATCACGACGGACGCCGAGAAGCGAATGCCGCCGGCCGATTCGAATAAGTCGTTGACCGCTTCGGAAAAAGATTTGATCCGGCGGTGGATCGAGCAAGGAGCCCCATATCAAAAGCATTGGGCCTTCGAGGCACCCGCGAAGGTGGAAGTGCCGAAGTTGGAATCTTCCAAGGCTGGTCAAACTTCGAACCCGCTCGATGCGTTTCTTCTCGACCGACTCCAGCGTGAAAAGCTCGCGCTGAATCCCGAGGCCTCGCGCGAGACGCTCGTGCGTCGCGTGGCGTTCTCGCTCACCGGCCTGCCGCCGACTCCGGCGGAAGTCGACGACTACGTGAACGACCGCTCGCCCGATGCTTACGAACGGATGGTCGATCGGTATCTCGCCTCGCCGCGCTTCGGCGAAGAGATGGCTCGCTACTGGCTCGATCTGGCCCGCTATGCCGACACACACGGCTTGCATCTCGACAACGAGCGGCAAATGTGGGCCTATCGCGATTGGGTCGTCGGAGCATTCAACCGGAATCAGCCGTTCGACAAGTTCACGATCGAGCAGATCGCCGGCGACATGCTCCCGAACGCAACGAAAGAACAGCAGACCGCGACCGGCTTCAATCGCTGCAACGTCACGACGAGCGAGGGAGGTTCGATCAACGACGAACTCTTGTATCGCTACGCCGTCGACCGTACGAGCACCACGATGGAAGTTTGGCTCGGGCTCACCGGCGGCTGTGCCGTGTGCCACGATCATAAGTTCGACCCGATCTCGCATCGCGAGTTCTATTCGATGTACGCGTTCTTCAACTCCGCGGCCGATCCCGGCGCCGACGGGAACCTCTTACTGACGAAACCCGTCTTGAAACTCGCCACGACCGAGCAAGACAAGAAACTCGCCGAGCTTCAAGCTCGCATCACATCCGCGCAAAAGCAGATCGACGAAGCGATCGCGAAAGTGAAATACGTCGACCCGGCGACGATCGAGCCGAAGCCTCCGATCGAAGAAAAGGAAACGATCTGGCTCGACGACGACTTCCCGGCCGGCGCGAAGTTGCAATCGCAACCACCGACCGTCCCCGCGCAGTGGATCACCTCGACGAAGGCCGGTGATGTCGTCAGCGGCAAGCGAGCGCTGCGCCGAACCGAAGGGGGCCTCGCGCAAGACTTCTACGCCGGGGGTGCGGTGCCGTTCGACGTTCCGCCGGGTGCCGAGTTCTTCTTACACGTGCTCATCGACCCGCAAGATCCGCCCAAAGCCGTCATGCTGCAGCTACACAACAGCGGCTGGAACCAACGGGCCGTCTGGGGCAATGTCGATGCCATTGCACTAGGTGCGAAAGGAACGAGGCAGCGTGTCCACATGGGTCCGTTGCCGCCGGCCGGTGAATGGACGCGGCTCGTCGTCTCGGCCGAGAAGCTCGGCTTGAAACCGGGCGACGATATCACGGGCTTCTCCCTCACGCTAAAAGACGGCACCGTGACTTGGGACAAAGTCGGCATGACCGGCCGCACCGATCCCGGAGCCGATCCCGAGCGCTCGCTGCTCGCTTGGCGCAAAGGCGCCGCAGGCAAGGACACGCAAGGAGTGTCGGTCGACGTAAATAAAGTTCTCAAGGCAGGGCTCGCGAAGAAGCTTACTCCGGCCGAAGAGAAACTGCTGCAAGACTATTACATTCAACAAGTATGCGTCGACACGAAGGAGTCGCTCAAGAAACCGACGGCGGAGCTCGCCGATGCCAAAGCCAAGTTCGACGCGCTCGACAAGACGATCCCGAGCACGTTCATCTACAACGATCTTCCGACGCCGCGCGATAGCTTCGTGATGATTCGAGGCCAATACAATCAGCCGGGCGAAAAGGTCGAACCGGCGGTGCTTGCGGTTCTGCCGCCGCTCAAGAAGGCCGATCCGAAAGCGCGGGCCACGCGGCTCGATCTCGCCCGCTGGCTCGTCGCGCCGGAGAATCCGTTGACGGCGCGCGTGACCGTGAACCGCTTCTGGCAACAATTCTTCGGCACCGGTTTGGTGCGCTCGAGCGCCGACTTCGGTTCGCAAGGAGAACCGCCGAGCCATCCCGAACTGCTCGATTGGTTGGCGCTCCGATTTATGCACGGCTCGAACCCGCCGGCCGCGAAAGAGCAAGCGGCGAAAGATAGCGCCGGCCCGTGGGACGTGAAAGGCTTGATCCGACTAATGCTGACGTCGGCCGCGTTCAAACAGACGGCCCGCGTGACGCCGGCCTTGGTCGAGCGTGATCCTGAGAATCGGTTGCTCGCGCGTGGCCCGCGCTTCCGCTTGGATGCCGAACAACTCCGCGACAACGTTCTCTTCGTCAGCGGGCTCATGGATCACACGATGGGAGGCAAAGGGGTGAACCCTTACCAACCGCCGAACGTGTGGGAACCTGTCGGCTTCGTCGGCTCGAACACGCGTAACTACAAGCAAGATACCGGCTCGGCGTTGTATCGACGCAGCCTGTATACGTTCCTGAAGCGAACGGCACCGCCGCCGTTTATGGTGAACTTCGACGGCCCGAACCGAGAACAATTCTGTTCCCGGCGCGAGCGGAGCAACACGCCGCTGCAAGCCTTGCAGCTCATGAACGACGTGCAGCACATCGAAGCGGCCCGAGCGCTCGGCGAGCGCATGTTGAAAGAAGGGGGCAAGACGCCGGAAGAACGGATTCAATTCGCGTTCCGTGTCGTGCTGTCGCGCAAGCCGGAAGCCGATGAGATGAAGATCGTGCTCGAGGAGCTTGCCGCGCACCGCGCGAAGTTCGCGAAAGACGAAGCAAGCGCGAAACTTGCGATCGCGCATGGAGAATCGAAGCCGGATGCCAAGCTCGCGCCGGTCGAACTGGCCGCCTACACCCTCACGGCCGGCATGCTTTTGAACCTCGACGAGACGTTGAATCGCAACTGATGCTGCGCTGAATCGATACTCAAATTTTTCCTCCACCCGCCTAGCGGACGAATGAATATGGACCCGATCTTCGAGCAAAATTTATTGCACACTCGCCGTCAGTTTTTCGGCGACTCCGGCCTCAAACTCGGCGGCATCGCGCTGGCGTTGGCGAGCGGCGGCATGAGCCTCGGCGCGGCTTCACCGTCGCCGGTGTCGGGCCAAGGTCGCGTCCATCCGGCGTTGCCGGGCCTGCCGCATTTTCAGCCGAAAGCGAAGTCGCTGATCTATCTGCACATGAACGGCGCGCCGTCGCAACTCGATCTTTGGGATCATAAGCCGAAGCTCCACGAACACTTCGACAAAGATCTACCGGCTTCCGCGCGCAAGAATCAGCGTCTTACGACGATGACCTCCGGCCAAACGCGGTTTCCGGTCGCGCCGTCGAAGTTCAAGTTCACGCAAGAAGGGAAGTGCGGCCGTTGGATGAACTCCGAGCTGCTCCCGCACACGGCGAAGATCGTGGACGACATCGCACTGATCAAAACCGTGAATACGAACGCGATCAATCATGATCCGGCCTGCACTTTCGTGATGACCGGCAACGAAGTGCCCGGCTACGCGAGCCTCGGCTCTTGGTTGGCATACGGTCTCGGCAGCGAAAACAACGACCTGCCGGCGTTCGTCGCGATGACGCCCCGTTTCCCCGACGGCAGCAACGGCCAAGCGCTCTTCTCGCGCATGTGGGCCAGCGGATTCTTGCCGACCCGCTTCGGAGGGGTCACGCTGCGCAACGGGGGCGACCCGGTGCTTTATCTCCCGAACCCCGCGGGCATCGACACCGAACAGCGCCGCACGATGCTCGACGCGCTCGGCAAACTCAACCAACGGAGCTTCGCGCAACTCGGCGATCCCGACATTCAGGCCCGCATCTCGCAATACGAGATGGCGTTTCGGATGCAGCGCAGCGTGCCGGACCTGACGGATCTCTCGAAGGAGTCGCAAAGCACGCGCGAATTGTATGGGCCCGACATCGAGAAGCCGGGCTCGTTCGCACATAGCGCGCTCTTAGCGCGGCGCTTGATCGAGCGAGGCGTGCGCGTGGTGCAACTCTTCCATCGAGGTTGGGATCAACACGCGGGCTTGCCGAAGCAACTCGGCAACCAATGCAAAGACACCGATCAAGGAACCGCGGCGCTGGTGCTCGATCTCAAGCAGCGCGGCTTGCTCGACGATACGCTCGTCGTGTGGGGGGGCGAGTTCGGGCGAACCGTTTATTCGCAAGGAACGCTGACGAAAGAAAATTACGGTCGCGACCATCATCCTCGCAACTTCTGCATGTGGATGGCCGGCGGCGGCATCAAAGGGGGCATCTCACACGGCGAAACCGACGACTTCTCCTACAACGTCGTCGAGAACCCCGTAAGCCTCAACGAACTGAACGCCACGATCCTGCACTGCATGGGCATCGACAACAGTCGTCTGACGTATAAGTTCCAAGGACTGGACGCGAAAGTAACCGGCGTGGAACCGGCGCACCCGGTGAAGGCGCTGTTGGCATAGAGCGCCGATCGCAGACTGCGGGTGATGAGTAACGCAACAAGACGGCATGGGAACGCAATGAAAAACATAATGCTCGCGACGGTACTCGTCTTCACGTTCGCTGCGGCGGCAAGGACCGATGCCGCCGAATGGCCTCCGGAAAGAGAAAAGGAATCGGTGTTCACGGAGCGAAAGCTCGAGACCTTCAAGCATGGAGCCCGAAAGGAATGGGGCTACGAAGCGCCGCAGCAGGATACGTTCTTGGTGCTGCATCCCAAGCAGGATTTGAAAAAGGCCCCGTTGTATGTCGTGCTGCATTCCGCAGGTCACGATGTCCACTCCTGCTTGGCCTGCATGACGAAAGTCGGCAACCACGATATCTACCATGCTCCGCCGGAGTTTTTCGCGCTGTATTTGGATTGCCGTGCCAATAAAGGAGACTGGTGGTGGGGGAGCAATAAGTACAACCAGGCGGAAGTCAGCCCGACGGACAAACGAGTGATCGACACCGTGAAATGGGCGATCAAGCACTACGACCTCGATGAGAACCGAGTTTATTTGTGCGGCAACTCGATGGGAGGCAGCGGCACGCTCGGCATCGGCATGCGCCACGGCGATGTCTTCGCCGCGATCAAGGCCAACGTCCCAGCCAAGGTCGAACATGTCTCGAATCGGATGTACTTCCCTCCGCAGACGGTCCCCGTCGGCACGACGCTAGCCGATCCGCCGATCGTCGTCGACTACTCGGCCCCGAACGACACTTGGGCCAAGGGGCACGATACTTTCGCGCAGGCGATGAACCAACGGAAGTACGCCCTCTATTTCTATTGGGGCCCGTTCGGCCATGCGAACAACCATGCGAACATCATGAAGGTCAACGACCTGATCAATTCGTTCGACTGGCTCGGCGTAAAAAAGAACGAAGCCTATCCCGTCTTCACCGACGCTTCGACGAACGACCCGCTCCCTTGGCCGGACCACATGACCGAAACGAAGCCGGGTCAGATCAACGCCTTTTTCCGTTGGAAGAACATCTCCGACAGCTCGACGGGATTGGAGATGTCGCTGTTCCTCACTAAGCCCGCGGAGCTCAAGACGACGTTTACGATTCCCGCGGAAGCGACGAGCGACGTCAGTCTCCGCCGGTTGCAGACGTTCAAAGCCGCTCCGGGCGAAACGTTTCGCTGGACCTTCGGCACGGCTCAAGGCGAGGTCCGCGCGGATGCCACCGGTTGCATTACCGTTCCAAGGCTCAAAATTACCGCGGAACCGACGATCCTCTCGATCGTGAGTAAGTTGCAAGCGGCAAAGAACTGAGGGTGCGCTCTCACTCTTCGTTAGTCGATGGGCCGATTAAGATTTCTTCGACGCGGGCCTCATCCAAGTCGAGTATCCGTTCGATCCGCCGACACGTTTCGAGAGACACCGTTCCGGCGGCGTTGAGTTCGGCTAGTTTTCGGCGCTGCTCGGCGAGCACTTCGAGTTGCAACCGGCCTAGGTAGCCGGCGTGAGCATCGCTCGTCACTGCTACGGCGGTCAGCAAGTGTTCGTAGCGTTCGCGCAGATGCCTAACCATTCCTCTTTCCGATTCATCGGTTCGCGCGGAGCCGTCGAGATAGCTCATGCTTGCCGTTAGGATCTCGCGCCGAACTTCGGCGTCGCTATGCGTCCGATGATCGGACTCCGGCGTGACGTGGAACCAGCGAATCACGGCCGGTAATGTTTGCCCTTGGATGACCAACGTCGCCAAGACCACGGCAAACGCGACGAGCACGAGAACGTCGCGATGCGGCAACGGAGAGCCGTCGGCTTGAAGCTGCGGCAGCGCGAGCGCCGCGGCGACGGTCACGACGCCGCGCATGCCGGCCCACCCGAGTACGGCCAAGTTGCGAGCGCAAGGGGCCGCTTCATACGCACAGAGTTGATTCCAAAACAGCTTCGGCAAATAAGCGGCCGGAAATACCCACAGCAGCCGGACGCCGATGACCGCCAAACAAACGAGCGCGGTCAGGCCGACCACATGGCCCGCCGGTCGCTGCGCGACCGCATAGACGACGTCGGGAATTTGCAACCCGATCAGGATGAAGGCGAGCCCATTGAGGAGAAACACGAGGACGTTCCAGACGGCCGTGGCATGCAGGCGCGTGGCGGGAGAAAAGATACTCGACGCATGATGCGACACGTACATTCCGGCGGCGACCGTCGCCAGCACGCCCGAAGTGCCGATCGCTTCGGCCGGAAGGTAAGCGGCGAACGGCGTGAGCAACGTCGCCACGGTCTCGACCGTCGGATCGTTGAGGTGTCGATGAAGCCGAACCGCCAGCCAGCCGACGGCGAGCCCGATCACCAAGCCGCCGAGCGGGGCCACGATGAGCTCCAAGGCCGCCGCCGAAGGGGAGAACGTTCCCGTCACGGCAGCCGCCACGGCAACCCGATAGAGGACGAGCCCCGTGGCATCGTTGACGAGGCTTTCCCCTTCAAGAATCGTCACCAGCCGGCGCGGCAGCGGAACGTGTCTCGTAACGGCGGTCGCGGCGACGGCGTCGGGCGGAGCCACGAGCGCGCCGAGCGCAAACGCCAACGACCACGGCATGTCCGCGATGTAGTAGTGCGTCAGTGCGGCGACGGCCAACGTCGTCGCGACGACGAGACCGACGGCAAGCATCGAGATCGGACGAAGGTTTTCGCGAAAGTCGCGCGACGGCATTTGCCAGGAAGCCGCATACAAGAGCGGCGGCAGGAACACGAGCAAAACCGTTTCGGAATCGAACTCGATATCCGGCAGGCCCGGGATCCAACCGAACGCCGCGCCTGCCACGACCATCAACGTCGGATAAGGGATCGGCAGGCGACGCGCGGCGAAAGCCAGAACCGTCACGGCGGTGAGAAGCAGCAAGATCGTCGAGGCGGGACTATGCACGAAATTCCTTTCTTGATGACCGCAGAGACCGGACCCAAGAGTGGCGAATACGAGCAACGAACGCAAGCGGTCAAGCCTGAAGTCGCCGAAACGGACGGCAACGTGCGGCTACGAGGCTTTTTTCGCCGCCGGATCGTGCCAGCCGGCGTCGGGCGTCAAGCGCGAGGCAGCGGCCGGCCCCCAAGTCTCGGGGTCGTACTCGGCGAGCGGAGTCGCGTCGTTCAGAATCGGATCGACGATGCGCCAGGCCGCCTCGACCGAGTCTTCGCGCGCGAACAACGAGGCATCGCCGTTTGCCGCGTCGCCGAGCAAGCGCTCGTACGGCTCCATTTCGTCGGGGCGTTGATGATGGGCGATCAACTCGACCCCTTCGCCTTCCATGCGCTCGCCCGGCTTCTTCACGCGCGTGCCGTAAGCCAACACCATCTCGGGGCTCAAACGAAATCGATAATAACAGTCGGGTGCTTCGCACGTATCGTCGAGCACCGGCCTCTGCGGACGTTTGAACCGGACCAACACCTCGGTCGCCGTGACCGGCAATCGCTTGCCGACGCGCACGAAAAAGGGAACTCCCTGCCAACGTTCGTTGTCGATCATAAATCGGAGGATCGCGAAGGTCTCGACCGTCGACGTCGGGCTGACGTCTTTTTCGTCGCGATAGCCGCGATACTGCCCTCGTACGACATCGGCCGGCGTGAGCGTGCGAACCGCTTCGAGCAGTCGGCCGCGCACGTCGCGTCGCGCTTCATGATCGGTGCCGCACGGGCATTCCATCGCCAAACATGCGACCACTTGCAGCATGTGATTCTGCACGACGTCGCGAATCGCGCCGGCTTCTTCGTAGAACTTCCCTCGTCCGACGACGCCGAAGTTCTCGGCCATCGTGATCTGCACGCTTTCGATATGCTCCTTGTTCCAACCGGCTTCGACCTGCGGGTTGGCGAAGCGGAAGTAGATCAAATTCTGCACCGGTTCCTTCCCGAGAAAGTGGTCGATGCGAAAGATCGACTCTTCGGGAAAGTAGCGATGCAGCGTCTCGTTCAATTGCTTGGCCGAAGCGAGATCGCGTCCGAACGGCTTTTCGACCACGACGCGCGCGTTCTTCACGCAGTCGGCCTGCGCGAGCCCTTCGGCGACCGTGCCGAACAGGCTCGGCGGGATCGCGAGGTAATAAAGGGGGCGCTGCGCGCCGCCGAGCGCCGCGTGCAATTGCGCGAAGGTCGCCGGGTCGGCATAGTCGCCGTCGATGTAGTTCATCCGCGCGCAGAGCTTGGCATACGTCGCTTCGTCGAACTTCCCTTTCTTCTCTAGGCTATCCTTGGCACGGGCCTTAAGCTGATCGAGGTTCCAGCCCGACTTCGCAACGCCGATGATCGTCATCTCGAGCCGGCCGTGACGAACGAGCGCCGCGAGCGCCGGGAAGATTTGCTTATAAGCTAGGTCGCCCGTCGCGCCGAAGAAGACGAGCGCATCGGAAGGCAAAGTTTCCATCAGGCACCCCCCTTCGCCGCGGCCGCTTCGACGTGACCGCCGAACTGAAAACGCATCGCCGAAAGAAGTTTATCGGCGAAGTCGGCCTCGCCGCGCGAGCTAGAGCGTTCGTACACCGCGGCGCTGAGGACCGGCACCGGAACCGATTCATCGATCGCAGCCGTGAGCGTCCAGCGTCCTTCCCCGGAATCCGAGACGCGACCGGCGAACTTCTCTAAGCCCGGACTATCGTGCAAGGCGGCGGCGGTCAGATCGAGCAGCCACGAGCCGATGACGCTTCCGCGTCGCCACACTTCGGCGATGTCGGCGAGGTTGAGATCGTAGGCGTAATGCTCGGGATTTCGCAGCGGGGTCGTCTCGGCATCGGCGTGGAGGTCGTAGGCCACGCACCGATGCCCCGCCTTGAGTAAGCGCCGGACCATGTTCGTGCCCATCCGGCCGAGGCCGATCATCCCGAGTTCCATGTGAGATTCCTTACCGCTGAGAACGCCGAGCGACCGTCCGGCAAATACGCGTTCCCCTAAGGCTATCGGGCAGCCCGTCGCTTCGCTACTCAAGAGCAAATTCTAAGTATTCTGCTGGTGAAATATTAATGCCGTGAGAAAGCCTGCGACGTTTTCCTCTTTCAATGATCGGCCTTCAGTACCTCGGCGCGCGCCAACGGGCGGCATGGAGCCGCCCGTTGGTGTTTCTGGAACTTCATTTCGATCGACGTCGAAACGACTTTATTCCGTGAGCTTGATGAACGCGACTGCGTTGTTGTTGTTCATCGGGATGATGAGCTGATTCTGTTTCGGGTCGTAGCCCATCGAGGCGGCGCTCGGAATGCCGGCGGCGATGATCTTCGCTTCTTGGCCGGGACGAATTTGCGATACGCTGCCGAAGCGAACGCTGCTCACATACTTGGTGCCGTCGGCCATGATGACGATGCCGTCGTTGCCCCCTTCGGCGGCGCGTTCCGTGCGGAGCAGTTTTCCGTTCGCCGGATCGAACGTCAGCACGGCGTTGTCGCCGACGTTCACGACCACGACGTTGCCGTCGTTGTCGATCGCCACGCCGTTCGGCGCCGCCAGCGGCTTACCGGCCACGAAGGTCGAGGCCTCGCCGCTCGGCGTGATCTTAAAAACGGATTCCGGCGGGCGTGTGTTCGACACGAAGATCGTGCCGTCTTTCGTCACGCCGATGCCGTTGAGAAAAGTCGCGGAGGCGACAGGGAAGGCTCGACCGGGACGTCCGGTAGCGAGATCGAACGTGCGCACGACGTCGATGTCGGCGGTGTAGAGGACTCCGTTTTGAATCACGCTGCCGAGCGGGTGGTTGAGCGTTAGGCCGTCGCGGGTCGCGCCGATCCACTTCGGCGTGTGGACCGAGCCGTCGGGATTAAGCAGCGACACGTAGCCGTCGTTCTCTTCTTGCTTCTGCGTCACGCCGGCATTCATCACGACGATGAGGTTGCGAGTCGGATCGTAAGTAACGCTCTCGGCAAAGCGGAAGCTGCCGTAGACCTTCACGTTCGGCGTAATCGTCGTGAACTTCCCCGCTTCGTTGATCGTGCCAAGAGGTTCGCCGACTTTGAATTCTTTCGGCTTCGATTCCGTCGCAGGATTTTGCCCCAGCGCTACGCTGCCGAGCAAGAGCGCCATCCAGACGGGGGCGACAACGGATACCTTCATGAGTGTGATTCCTTTTTATTGATGTAGTCTTCGCGCATGTCATTCGTCGCCGGACTTCGATAGGGCCGAGCCGGCGCTCGGAAACCAGCCACCGATATAACCGATCGTTCCGCCCGCGAAAAGCATGCGGCGGTGAATTCCCCTGTCGTTTCGACAAACTCCGCCGACGAGGAATGCGTACGTCAGCGGCTAAACGAGAATCTCACTTAGATGTCCGAAAACGGCCGGCCGGTTCCGTGGTCGCGGTTACGATGAGGGCATGCACTTCGACGACGACGCTTGCTACCGAGCTCTTACCGCGCGCGATACCCGTTTCGACGGGTTGTTTTTCGTCGGCGTGAAGTCGACCGGCATTTACTGTCGCCCGGTTTGCACGGCGAAAACTCCCGGCCGCAATCGCTGTCGGTTTTTCGCCGTTGCCGCGCTGGCCGAGCAAGCCGGGTTTCGACCTTGTTTGCGCTGCCGTCCCGAGCTTGCGCCGGGTCACGCGCCGGTCGATAGCGCTCGCACGATCGCGCGAGCCGCGGCGGCTCGCATCGAAGCCGGCGCGCTCAACGACCGTGGCAGCCTCGAAGAACTCGCCTCCGGCTTGGGGCTCAGCTCGCGTCAGTTGCGCCGCTCGGTGCGCAAAGAGTTCGGCGTGTCTCCCGTCGAGCTGGCGCAAACCAATCGCCTGCTCCTTGCCAAGCGTTTGATCGCCGAAACTCAATTGCCGATGGTGCAAGTCGCCTTCGCCGCCGGATTCGAAAGCGTGCGACGCTTTAATGCACTGTTTCGCAGCCACTATCGGCTCACTCCGAGCACGCTGCGGCACTCGACGTCGCAGGGGAACGCCGCCGATTGCTTACGCTTGACGCTCGCCTATCGTCCGCCGCTGGATTGGGCCGCGATGCTCGGCTTTTTGTCGGCGCTTGCTCCCGCGCTGCCGTCGCTGCTCGTTCGCCTGCGGAACTTGTTCGATCTCGATGCCCGGCCGGATATCATCGCGGGGCAGTTGGCGCTCGATCCTCTTCTTGCACGGCTCGTCGAGCTTCGGCCCGGCTTGCGCGTGCCGGGGGCGTTCGATTCGTTCGAGCTCGGCATTCGAGCCATCCTCGGGCAGCAGGTATCCGTTCGCGGTGCATCGACGCTTGCCGGCCGCTTCGCTGAGCGGTTCGGAGAAGCGATCGAAACGCCGTGGGCTTGCTTGAATCGCGTCACGCCTACTGCCGCTGTGCTCTCGGCCGTTCGGAGCGGCACGCTCGCCGGGCTGGGTTTGCCGAGTGCTCGTGCCGAGAGCCTGCGAACTTTTGCGAGTGCGGTTTCGCGTGGCGAAATCGATCTCGATCCCGGCCCGGACCCGACTATGATCGTCGGCAAACTCAGGGAGCTTCCCGGCATCGGGCCTTGGACGGCAGAGTATATCGCCATGCGCGCCTTGCGATGGCCCGACGCCTTTCCGACCGGCGACCTGGGACTCATGAAAGCCTTGGGATCAAGCTCGGCGAAAGCAATGGAAAAAGCGGCCGAGCCGTGGCGCCCTTGGCGGGCCTATGCGGCGATGCATTTATGGGAAAGCCTCAAGACACTTCGAAAACGAACGTCACGAAAGGAGTAACGAGCGATGACCGAGACGACTTGCTATAGCTATGTCGATTCTCCCTTAGGGCAACTCTTCGTTCAAGGAGACGGCAAGTTCGTGACCGGTCTCTACTTGCCGCAACACAAAGGTTGGAAAGGGCCCGATGCCTCGTGGCGACGATCGGATGAATCGTTCGCCGTGGTACGCGAACAACTCGCCCAATACTTCGCAGGGGTGCGACGAACCTTCGACGTGCCGCTCAAGCTCATCGGCACGCCGTTTCAGCGGCATGTCTGGAAGGAATTGGCGCGAATTCCCTACGGCACGACGATCTCTTACGGCGGACTCGCTCAGCGGGTCGGCAACTCGAACGCTTCGCGCGCCGTGGGAAACGCCAACGGCCGCAACCCGATCTCGATCCTCGTGCCGTGTCATCGAGTGGTCGGCTCCAGCGGAAAACTCACGGGCTATGCCGGAGGCGTCGACAAGAAGCAATGGCTGCTCGCCTGGGAGCGAGGCACGACGACGACTGCCGCCGGTTATCTATTCGACGTCGATAGCGCGTGCCAAGCCGATCGAGCAAAGCACTCGAAGTCTTCAGCGCCTGGTTAATTTCTTGCTGTGCGGTAAGCATCGCTTTCAAGATTCCGATGATCGTATGCCGTGGGAGCCTTGCTTCCGTCCGCAATACTCTTACACTCGCCAGGGTGTTAAGGCATGGCCCGATCGAGCCGCTCGAAGTTCGCCGCGCGATCGTCGAGGTCCTCGGCCGGACCTACGCCGGCCGAACCGATCGCTAGCCGTTTTCACGAAGTTGTACCTGGATTCCTGACGTAAAAAATTCCGCTGGTTCGCAACGATCTGCACCGGCGCCGCAGTAGAGAGAAATATGAAGCTGCATCGTTTGCTCATCGTGCTCGTTACTTGGCTGAACGCAACGGCTGCGAAGGCCGAGATGCCGCCGCCCTACCTTACGGGCCTGACGAATCCGGAGTCGATTTGCTACGGCCCGCGCGGATTGTCGTATGTCACGGAGATGGGAGAGCCCGATAAAGCCGGCGACGGCAAGATCTCGGTCGTCGAAAACGGTCGAGCGCGACCGTTCGCCGTCGGTCTCGACGACCCGAAAGGAATCGTGTTCTATCGAGACGCGTTTTACGTTACCGATCGCACGAAAATCGTCGTCGTCGACCTGCAAGGAAAGGTGACCGACTTCGCGACCCCGGAGCAGTTTCCGACACGACCGCTCTTCTTGAACGATATCGCCGTCGATCAAACGGCGGGGATCTTCTTAGTAAGCGACTCGGGCGACCTCAAGGGACAAGGGGGCGCAGTGTTTTGGATCGACATTCGGCTGCATAAGATCACGACCGTTGCCGACCAAAAATCCATTCCCGACTTGCACACTCCGAACGGTGTGCTGTTCGACGGCTCGGCGTCGGCCCTGATCACCGACTTCGGCAGCGGCGCGGTCTATCGCGTGCGCGTCTCCGATCGCTCGGCGACGAAAATCGCGGAAGGGCTCGATGGTGCCGATGGGCTCGTGTGGGACGACTTCGGGCGACTCTACATCACCTCATGGAAAACCGGCAAAGTATTCGCGATTCCGCGCACCGGCCGGCAGCCGATCCTCATCGGCGAAGGATTCCAATCGTGTGCGGACGCTTGTTTGGACGCGAGCGGCCGAAGCTTGCTCATTCCCGACATGAAGGCGGGGACGTTGACGAAGCTTTCTACGACGATCGCCGATTGGGAAGTCGACGAGCAGCCGCCGGCCGTGATGTTCGAGCCGGCTTTCACGAAGCTTTCGTGGACCGGTTGGGACGACGGCAGCGACGTCGGTAAGACAAACGTTTTCAGGCCCATCTTGCTCACCCATGCCGGCGACGATTCGCAACGGCTGTTCGTGGCGACTCAGCAAGGGGTGATTCATTCGTTTCCGAACGACGCCGCCGCGACGGCGACGAAAGTTTTTCTCGATCTCTCCTCACGCGTGCGCTACAGCGACAAGGCCAACGAGGAAGGATTGCTCGGACTGGCATTTCATCCGAAGTTTCGACGGAACGGCGAGTTTTTCGTCTTCTATACCGATCGCCGTGCGAAAATGTCGAATGTCGTTTCTCGCTTTCGTGTGCAACAAGACGATCCGACGATCGCCGATCCGAATTCCGAAGAAGAATTGTTGCGGTTCGAAAAACCGCACGAAAATCACAACGGAGGGACGATCGCCTTCGGTCCTGATGGCTACTTGTATATCACGCACGGCGACGGCGGTTCCGGGGGCGACCCCCATCGCAACGGCCAGAACCTTGCGACGTTGTTCGGTAAAGTCATGCGCATCGACATCGACGCTAAGAGCGGCGATAAGAAGTATGCGATCCCCGCCGACAATCCGTTCGTCTCTCGATCCGAAGCCGCTCCCGAGATCTGGTGCTACGGCCTCCGAAATATTTGGCGAATGGCCTTCGATCGCAAGACCGGGCGACTTTGGGGCGGCGATGTCGGGCAAGGCTTTTTCGAAGAGGTCGACATTCTGACGGCTGGCGCGAACTACGGCTGGAGCCTGCGCGAAGGGCTACACCCCTTCGGCGAACGAGGGGTCGGCCCGCGCGAAGACCTAGCCGAACCGGTGTGGGAATATCATCACAATCTCGGCCCCTCGATCATCGGCGGCGTTGTGTATCGCGGCACCGCTCTGCCCGAGTTGGACGGCACCTATCTCTACGGCGACCATGTCTCGAATCGGATCTGGGCATTGCGCTACGACGACCGACTCGGCCGCGTCGTTGCGAACCAACCGATCAAGGGCCCGGGCGTTCCGCTGTTGTCGTTCGGCGAAGATGAACGGGGCGAGGTTTACGCTCTGGGAACGACGGCGACCGGCCGCGGAATCTTCCGCCTCGTTCGTGCGGCGGCGCGGTAATCATTTCGTCGCCGGCGGCGGTTCTACGCACAACTGCACGATCGCCTCACGGACCCGCGCGGTTTGTTCCGGGTTCACCGCGAGGAAGCGATGCCGGCCTTCGCCGGCTTTGGTTCGGCGAAAGAGCGTGGCGGCGTCTTTCTCGACGGTGACGTTGCCGAGCGGCGACAACGTGAAATAGTTTCGATCGGGCAGCACCGCATAGAGCACGGCCGTTGGATCCCACGTCGGGCGGTCGTGCGGAGGGGGGCTGTAAAGCAGGTACGCTTCCTTGAGCGGATGGTGCGGCACGTAGTCGAAGTCGCGCTCGATCGCGACATGCGGAAACGCCGCCGCAACGCCGATCTCGAAACCGCTCCACACGATCGGCGTCGGCCAATCGCGGGCCAGCTTCTGCGCGGCGGGAACGTCGAGTTGCACGTTGTATTCCAAGTGCCGCGTGTTCCAATCCACGGTCTGAAATGCGCCTGCCATGATGCTCAACAGCTTTACTTTCTTGGCGATGAGGTCGCGGCCGACGAGCGGCGAATGCTTATCGGCCGGCGAGTCGAGCAGTTGCGCGAGGTTCGTGAAGAAGCCGACCTGCGCGATCGTGACGCTGTCGTCGGGCTGAGCGACGAGCAATTCGCGGATCAAGCTTACTGCCTGCGGAGCGTCGGCGCCGCTCAGCAGATCGTGCGGATAACGGAATGAACCATCGGCGTTCTTCTCGTCGGCCAAGCGATTGAACTTTCCCGGCTCCTTCGCCGCACCGTTGCGAACGACCCCGATCGGAGTATTTCCGTAGCCGTAAAACGTGTTGACCGCATCGACGAACGCCGCCGCCTGCGGATGATCTTTCGTGACCGTTACGGCAAGCAACTCGCAAGCACCACGCCGTTGAAGGCTATGGATCATGGCGAGCGCCATCACGTCGTCGACATCGTTGCCCATGTCGGTGTCGAAGATCAGCTTCACCGGTGCAGCTTGAGCGAGATCGCCGAGGATGGAAATCAGTAGCACGAGAAGGATTCGTTTCATGACGCGTTGCTGCCGTGCGGTGATGGAAGGGAGATCGCCCGCCGAACCCGAGGGACGGGCGCAGCGAGAGCGAGATTATAATCCCTGGAACGAAAGTTAGCAGGCGTCCGCTCGTCGCAAGGCTTAGGGGTTTACGAGGGAGACGGTCGTGGTTTTGCGGCGGTGACCCTAAGAATTTTTAAGAAACGACCGGAACGTTTCCGTGCGGCTCGGGTTAAACGTCGTGGAGCGATATGAGTTAATCGCCGCTCCATTTCTTTACTCTATTCATTACAAGAAGACCATCATGGTTCATCGGCTCCTGCTCACTTGTTCGATCATCTTGCTGTCGGCGGGCTCGCTCTCGGCTTTCGATGCCGTCGGAACGTTGAAGAGCCTCGATGCCGAGAACGGTGTGTTGGTCGTTTTCGCCGGCGGCCAAGATCGGACGCTCACAGCCGACAGGAACCTTCGAGTTCTCGACAAAGACGGCAAGGAACTCGCTGCGGGCTTAAAATCGTCGGAGTTGAAAGCCGACGCCCAAGTGACCGTTACGGTCGAGCCGAACAACGGCAGAATCATTCTCCGAGCGATTCGCTTAGGAGCGAACGCGCCGCAAGGGCAGGGCCCAGGACCAGGACGCCCTCCAGGTGGAGCGCCGATGCAGCCGGGCAGAACGTCCGTCGGGTTGAAGCCGTTGAACGAGATGACCGCCTCAGATGTTTATAAAGGTGAAGATGGCGGGCTTTATGGAGGCGGCAAGAATGAGCCGCCGTCGGCTCATGCGGCCGCGGCCAAAAAAGAAACCGCGCGCATTCTTCCTCGCAGCACCGACGGCAAGCCCTCACCCGACGGCAAGATCGTGCTGATCTCGATCAGCATGTCGAACGCTACGCAAGAGTTTTCCACCTTCAAGCGCATCGCCGACGCCGAAGAGCGGAAGTCATCGCAACTGACGATCGTCGATTGCGCACAGGGAGGGCAGACGATGGCAGCGTGGGCTCGAGCCGATGCCCGAGCGTGGGACGAAGCAGAGCGTCGTCTCACGGCGGCCGGTGTTTCGCCGGAACAGGTCCAAATTGCGTGGATCAAGTTGGCGAACGCCGGACCGAGCGGCGAGTTGAACGAACACGGCAAGCGACTCTACGACGACACCCTCGTCGTCTTACAACTCGCGAAGGAGAAGTTCCCGAATCTGCGTATCGCTTACCTCGGCAGTCGAATCTACGCCGGGTATGCGACCACGCGCTTGAATCCCGAACCCTATGCTTATGAAGGGGCGTTCATCGTTCGTCGGTTGATTCGCGACCAAATCCAAGGAAAAGACGCTCTGAACTTCGACGCGGCTCAAGGCTCGGTCAAAACGCCGCTCGTCTTGTGGGGGCCCTATCTCTGGGGCGACGGTATGACGCCGCGCAAGCAAGACGGCCTCATCTGGGAACGGAGCGATCTCGCCGAAGACGGCACGCACCCGACCCATGCCGGGCAAAGAAAAGTCGCCGACATACTGTTGAAGTTCTTTGCCGACGATACCGACGCCAAGACCTGGTTCGTCGGGAAGTAGCGGCGCAGCGGGCTTAACGCGTCCGCCACGATAAATCTCGGTGAAGATGCCGTCGAGCGATCGAAAAGGCCGCTCCGATTCCATCGGCATAGGCGGGATCGTCTTAAGCCCAGCGTGTCGCCGATTCCACTATATTGGTGGCGGCCATTACGGCTCAAGCGCGCTTCGCCTACTTTCACTTCGGGTTCACACCATGACGGCAACCGTTCCGGTCGGCATCATCGGGTCCGGCTTCATCTCCGCGATCCATGCGGAATCGCTGCGCGCGTGTTCGCAAGCGAAGCTCGTCGCGGTGGCATCTCCTACTCCCGGCAAGGCCGACGAGTTTGCGAAGCGATTCGATATTCCCCAAGCGTTCACGGACTATCGCGAGTTGCTGGCGCAACCCGAGATCCGCATGGTCGTCGTCGGCGTGCCCAACGATCTTCATTGCCGAGTCGTGTTGGATGCGGCGGCGGCGGGCAAGCATGTCGTTATCGAGAAGCCGTTGTGTTTGAGTCTCGACGAGGCCGATCGCATGATCGCCGCGTGTCGCAAGGCAGGCGTGAAGCTGATGTATGGAGAAGAGCTTTGTTTTGCGCCGAAATACGTTCGCTTGAAACAACTGCTCGATTCCGGCGCTCTCGGAAAACCGACGCTCCTCAAACAGTCGGAAAAACACGACGGCCCGCATGCGGCACACTTCTGGGACGTCGAACGTTCCGGAGGCGGCGTCACGATGGATATGGGCTGCCACGCCATCGAGTTCTTCCGCTGGATGCTCGGGCGTCCTCCCATCAAGTCCGTCTATGCGCAGATGAACACGCAAGTGCATGCCGACAAAACGCGCGGCGACGACAATGCGATTCTCATTCTGGAGTTCGCCGGCGGGGTCGTGGCGCTTGCGGAGGAGAGCTGGACCAAGCATGGCGGCATGGACGACCGCGCCGAAGTGCATGGCTCGGGGGGCGTCGCTTATGCCGATCTCTTGCAGGGCAACTCCATCAAAACCTACAGCGCCGGCGGCTATGACTATGCCGTCGAAAAAGCAGGCTCGACACAAGGCTGGAGCTTCACGATGTACGAAGAAGCCTGGAACTACGGCTTTCCGCAAGAGATGGCACACTTCGTCGATTGCGTGCAAAACGATAAGACGCCGCTCGTTACCGGCGAAGATGCGCGAGCGGTGCTCGAGGTGCTGTTCGCCGCTTATGAATCGGCGCGCACCGGACGAAAAGTGGAGCTTCCTTTCCACACCACGGCCCGGCGACCGATTGATTTGCGGTAGACGCCGGTCTTAAGTTTCGGTGACCTCGTCCTCAGGTCCGGCGTTAGGGCTTCCGTGGCTGTGTCGACCATTTTTGCCAGTCGGAGTTGTTTCGATTCCGTTGGCGCATTTTTTCTTGTCGATCCGCTTCGATAATGTCGGCCGCTTCCTGGGCCTCGCGACGAACTTCTCGACGCCAAGCCACGATCGACAAGACCCCTTGAGCTAATCCGGTTCCGACGATCCCGCCGACGACGATGCCGATCATGACCGACGAGGCTGGGAAGCGACCTTTTTTCAAGACTTGCAAGCCGACCTCCTCGCAGCCACGCACCATGCCGAATCGAGCGCTCGAACGGGCATCAGTCTAGCATGAACCGAGTAGCGCCGCGGGAAGGGCGTGACATTAATCGACGCTTCGCTCGGCCGAGGCCGCGAGGTTGTCCATCCATTGCTGCACCTGAAGAGCGTCGGCATACGTTGCCCCCACCGGTACGGCTTGTAAGCCACGTACCACTCGGCAAAAACAGCGCTGCTCTTCGGCCATCATACCGGTCGGCCCGTTGAGATCGGTCCTGATTTCTAAGGCCAGCGGCCATTCCGCTTGCGCGGCCCAGAGCTCGAAAGGGCGTGGGTTCGGCTCGATGCGCGCACACCAACCGTCGCCGAATACTTCGGTTCGATCGAAGCCGCGCGGCGGCATTCCGGCCGGCGTGAGATAAGAAGCGGCGAACGAACCGATCGCGCCGTTGGGCCATTGCAGGCGCGCAACGGCTAAATCGACCTCGCCTTGCGACGTTCGATGATAGCGTCCGTGAAACAGAGTCGGCTCCGCGCGGTTCATCAACACCTGCGCAATGTACAGGTCATGAACCATGGCGGCCTGCAACGGATTCTCGCCCGGAAACTTCGCGATAATGCTGGCCGGACGATGCCGGACCGAATCGATGTAGGCGATCGGCCCGCGACGTTCCACTTCCTCGCGCAATTGCCGAAACTCACTGTTGAAGAGGACGATATGCCCCAGCATCAGGTTTCGGGAGTCGTGCCGAACCAACGGCGCCAGCGATCGCGACGATTCAAGATCGTCGGCGATCGGCTTCTCGAGCAGCACCGTCTTGCCCGCCGCCAACAAGGCACGCGCGACCGCCACGTGCGAAGAGGTCGTGCAGGCCACGATCCAAGCTTCGGCCGACGACTCACGGATCGCGTCGTCGAGACTCGTCCAACCCGGAACGCCAGGTAACTCAAGCGCTAAGGCATCGAGAGCCGACTGCCGGCGAGCGACGAGTCCGACGAGTTCCGCTTCGGCCAGGCCTGCCGTCGTCAGGGCGTGCAGCCGTCCGAAACGACCGAGACCGACTACCGCGATCTTCACCGGCTCGGCCATAGTTCTAGAATCGCGCGTGAGGAAATCGATCGATCGCTACGCTACCTCATTCTATTTCGCCGTGATCGCCCACGAATGGAGCCGACCTGCGGAGTCGCCGGCGACGACGGTCTTTCCGTCGGCCGTGATTGCCACGCGTGTCGGAAAGATCTTCGTTCGCGCAGGCTCGCTCTGGGCGGGATCGGCGATCGAGAAAGCTTCCAGCAGCTTACCGGCAGGGCTCCAGACACGCACCTTATAATCCCGCCCGCAAGTCGCAAGTTGCCCCTGCGGCCCGAATGTCGCATCGAGCACCCCTCCGGCGATCTTGCCGTATTCGCCCGGAGCGCGCTGTCGGGTGTGCGCTTCGGCTTGAGCCGTCATCGGCATTCCCTTCGCCACGTCCCACCAGACGATCAACCCGTCTTCGCCGCATGTGGCGAGCACCTTGCCGTCGGCTCGCCAACTCAAAGCGCGAATCGCTCCCTTGTGGTCTGCCAGCGGTAGCACGACCTGCCCGGTATGCGGATCCCAAAGATAGATATTGCCGACCCGATCGCCCGAGGCGAGCAACTTGCCGTCGGGACTAAAGGCGAGTGCCGTGACCCAATCGGTATGCTTGACCAGCGAATGCAGCGGAGCGCCATCCTTAGTCGCATAAATCTTCACGACACGTCCTGTGCCCGAGAGCGCAACTTGCCGTTCGTCGGGCGAAAGGTCGGCGGCGAGAGCCGCATCGGCTTCGTCGCCGATCGTCGCCAAGCGCTTGCCGGTGCCGACGTCGATCAAGGCGGCGATCCCTTTCTCGACGGGCCGCCCACCGGCCGCCAAGAGCAGCGAGCCGGAACGGTTGAAGCGCAGCACATGCGGCTCCCCTTCCGCGAACGGAATCGAACCGAGCGTTTCCTTCGTCGCGGCATCGATGAAGTCGATACATTCGTAAGCGGGGACCGCAAAAAACGGTGCGCGAGGTGCGGCGGCTAAAGCCAGCACCGGGAACGGCCGTAGGACTTTTACGCGCGTAATAGGCGGAAGCTTCGAGGGGACCGGCGCCGGTTCCATGGTGCCCGACGTCGGATCTTTCGGCGTAAACTCGACGATCTCCGGAAGATTCGCGCCGCTCTTGGCGCTCTCGCGCAGCCCTTCGGCGATCCAGTCGCGAATCTTCGCGATCTGCTCCGCCGGAACCAGCTCGCCGTTGAGAGGCATCCGCTCGGCGGGGTTCTCCGCCGTCATTAGTTCGAGCATCCGGCTCTTGCTCGCTCGTCCGGCGACGACGACCTTGCCTCCCGAACCGCCGCGCAGCACCGCTTCGTAGTTCGAGAAATCGAGCCCCGCTTTCTTTCGCGTCTCGCCGTGGCAGGAGGTGCAGTGTTGCTTAAGAATCGGAGCGATGTGATCGGTGAAGTTCACAAGCGCGTCGGCGGGCTCGGCGCAATCGCCGACGGCAGCCGGCGCCGAAATCAACAATAAGCCCGATAGAATGGTCGGAAGCGCTCGGTTCATGACGTTCTGATATCCGCTGAGATTGAAGTGCCGTATGTCGGTTAGTAGTTGAAGGAAAATTCGGTCGAGTTCATGAGGCTCCAGAAGATGTCCTCATAGACCGCGACATCCTTCACTCGGTCGCCGACGAGTTCCCGCATGGCCGCCATTTCCTTTGTCGTCGGACGTCGACTCAGCGCGCGGACGAAAAGCTCCTCGATAATCGGCTCCGGAGCAGACTCCGTGCTAATCAACTTTTGCAGAGTGCCGCCGGCCGCAACCCGTTGGCGAACCGTATCGCCGACGATTAGATGCAACGTCTGCGAAAGGGTCGGCTCTCGCTTCGTGGCGCAAGCGCAGATCGTATTGCGATCAGAACGGCCGAAGGTCTCGAAGAATTGGTAACCGAATTGCGGCCCCTCGGTCGCCCCTTCGCCGCGCGGATAAAAATCGATGGCGCGTGTTCCTTCCGGAAAGAACGGCAACTGTGTTTTGACACCCGACACGGCCGCGAAGGAATCGAACAGCACGTCGGCGCGCAGCCGGCGCAAGTGCGAGTGAGAGAATTGCCGCGTGTCCAGCAGGTTCGACGCGTTGGGCTTCGTCGAGAGTTGATAGACGCGCGAGTTGCAGATATCGCGCACGAAACTTCGCAGGTTGAAGTTCGATTGCACTAAGTGTTGCGACAGCGCGGCGAGCAGCGGCGCGTTGACCGGTGGATTGCTCGCGCGCACGTCGTCGACCGGCTCCACGATGCCGCGTCCGAGGTAATGCGCCCAAATCCGATTCGCGAGATTCCGGCTGAACAGCTCGTTTTCCGGAGCGGTAAGCCATGCGGCCAGCGCCTTGCGCGGGTCGCCGTCTCCCGGCACCGACTCCACATGGCCGAGAATCTTCGCGGGCACCGGACGGCTATCGACCAAGTGCTTCGCAGGCGGGGCTTTCACATCGAAATAGATGCGGGCATCGCGCGGCTCGGTGCCCGGCTTGCGCACGATGCCGGTGAAGAAGCTCGTAAAGCCGTAGTAATCGGTCATCGTCCAACGATCGAACGGATGATTGTGACATTCGGCGCATTGAATCTGCACGCCGAGAAACACCTGCGAGAAGTCCGCGGCGAACTCTTTCGGATTCAGCCGCGGCTTATGCACCATCATCGTGTAGAGATTCACCGGACCATTAGTGAGGTTGCTGCCGGAAGCGGTGACCATGTCGGCCACGAACTCGTTGAGAGGCCGTCCGGAGCGCATCTGCTTGCGGATCCATTCATAGAAAGCGTCGGCGGCTTTGATGAACGTCTTGTCCGGTCCATAGCCCCCCCCTTTGATGCGAAATTGCTCGGCCCACATCGACGTCCAATAGTCGGCGAAGTCGTCGGAAGCGATGAGGACGTCGATCTTGTGAGCCCGTTTGTCGGAACGCGTGTCGGCCATGAAGTCGCGATATTCTTGCGGCGTCGGGGGCCGAGCGATGAGGTCGAGCGACACTCTGCGCAAGAAGGTTTCGTCGTCGCACAGATCCGAAGGAGCGATGCTTAGCTTCTGCAAACGATCGAACACGAGCTCGTCGATATAATTGTTGATCGGCGGATTGGGCCAAACGAAGTTCGCGTCGTTCGGCAAGACGATAACCTCGGCCCCTTGCGTGAAGCGGCTGAAACGGGCGAAGACGTTCGAGTCGCCTTGGGCGGCGGCTACCACTCGGCCGTCGGCGTCGATCTTCGCCACCGCATCGTTGTTGGAAAAGAACTTGGCGAGCTCCGTAACATCGCGGGACGAACCGTCGCTCATGCGCGCGGTAACGCGCAAGCGGTCGTTCGCGCCCGGGCTTTTGAAAACGAAGCGGTCGGCCGAGAGTTTCAGTTCCACGACTTCGGGCACCTTGTCCGCATCGTCGGGCGCCCCGGCCGCGATCCAGCGCAAGAGGGTGCGGTAATGGACGCTGTCGCGCGTAAACAGCTCGCCGCCGGTGTGATCCACGTCGCCGGTCGCTTTGAGCAACAAGAGGCTGCGCTCAGGGACCGAGGTGTTGACGCGGCGGCCGATCATCTCCGTAACGATCCGCTCGTAGTCTCCCTTCGGGTCGTAGCCGAACAACGAGAGCATGAAGCCGTCTTTGCCTCGCGCCGAGCCGTGGCATGTTCCGGCGTTGCAACCTGCACGAAAGAAGATGGGCATGATGTCGGCGCGGAAACTCGGAACGTCGGCCGCGGCCGACTCTTTGTTCTCCGCCGAGGCTACCGGCGGGGCAGCGAGCGCCGAGCCGAAGCCGAAGAGTGCGCAGAAGCAACAACACACCGCCGACAACAATCGCGGCGAGCTTGCCGAATGCGGTAGCGCACGCGAAGGGAAACCGTTCGTCATAGGATTATTTCGAGTTAGAGCTGGAAGTCTTAGAGTTTCGGATCGATACGCAATGTGGCGCTACCGGAGCGTTGGTGAATCTCCTGGCCGCCGGCTTGAAGCACCACTTCGCACGAGACGCCGGCGATGGGGCCCAACAACGCTTCGTCGGTCGCTTCGATCTCGAACGCGATTTCAGCGGTCTCTTTCGTGAGTGTCGGCGGCGTGCCGATCTGGGTCACCCCTTTCGGCAGGCCGAGCAGCTTTGCCGTCGCCGAGCCATCAAACGGGTTCTTCGATTTCACGGTCCAGACGTAGCGTTTGCGTTCGCCGCGCCGCAGGCTGTCGGGCTGAGCCGCGAGTTCGACGAACGACTCCGCGACGGTCAGAGTTACGAAGTCGGAGGTGATGGTGACGCCCGCTCGCTTCGGATCCAACACCGCGGAAGCTTTGACGGACAAAGCCCAATCGCCGAGCTTGGCGTTGCTCGCGGCGCTCATTTTCAACACCGCTTCGCTTTGACCATCGGGAATGGTCAGGGCCGCTTCCTTGCCGACGCCGGTGGGAAGCCATAAGAAGTCGAGCGTGATCGGCTCCGTAAAACCGTTGCGGCGGCGGATTTTCACCGGCACCGCGAGTTCGCCGTTTCTGACGAGCGCCGTCGTCGGAGGTGGAACTTCGATCGAGAACGGAGCCGGATCGTTTACGGCGAAAGCCACCTGTTGCAGTTGAATTAAGTGAAACGAATCGCCGCCGACTTGATAGATGAATGGAGCTTTGGATTGAAACTCGCTGCGTACTGTTTGCGAGCCATCCACGGCTCGCGCTTCGAGCGAGATCAACGCCGAGCCGAGAGGCGCGGCGGCCGTGGTTACCAATTGCATCGGCCATTCGAAGATCGGTAGCGGAGTTCCCTTCGGAATTCGCGGACACACGAACTTGACCCCCTCCGGAAGTCCGTGCGCGACGATCTCGATCTCGCCGGCGTAAGTATTCCCCTGCATCCCTTCGACGCGAATGGACAACCCTTGGTTGCTGCCTTGATGGGCTTGCGTACCTTGCCAAAATAGGACACAAGCCAAGCCGTCGGAAGCGGGTTCGATTTCGACGCGATAGACCGAGACCGGCGAGCCGCCGCCGGCCGTATCGGTGATTTCGAGCACGTAATCGCCGTCGGCTTTCGGAGCCCAAATGAGGGAAGGATCGAGCACGTCTTTGAAGCCGCCGCCGCTGCGCGGATAGTGGCCGAAGATATCGCGCTCTTGCGGCGTGGAATCGTCTCCTTCGAGTTCGACCGGGCCTAGGCTTCCATCCGCCTCGATCGGACGAAGGCGCACGACCGGATCGAGCGGCGAACCCAAAGCCGAAGCAAACGCGCGAACGCGCCATCGGCTCCCCTTCTTCACCGACAGACGAAACGAGTCGAGCTCGCCGGGCTCGGCGATGATGCCGTTGAGGGCCGTGGGAAGCTGCTCGACACGGGTGGCCCGAGCCGAGGGAGGAAGCTTCGCTCGGGCTTGAAGCTGAGCAGGCGTCGGCACCGCTTCCAGCACGTTCGGATACGGGCTCGCGCGCAGCGGCAACGCCGAGGGAGCATCGGCGAAGGACTCGAACGTGCCGGGCTCGGCAGCCATCGTAACGGCCGTGGCGTGCTCGCCTAAGGGATCGCCCAAGAACTTCACGACGAAATGACTGCCGATCGGTCCACCGGGCGGATACGCGGCCAAGGGCCTGCGGTTCGTGCCGACATGCAGGCTGTATTGAATACCGCCGAAAGAAAACGCCGGAGCCGTGATCGGAGTATAAGTCGACTGCTTGACCTCGATGAAGACGAAGCCGTCGCGCGGAATCTTCACCGCGAGAATAGGATCTTGAGTATGCAAAGCGCTGTCGTCGGCGGCACCGAGCTCGACTCCGGATTCGTCTAAGATGCGCACCGCCATGTCGACTTCCGAAGCGCCGATCCGCGTGTCGGTAATGCGAACCACGTCGACTTCGACCGCGATCCGCTGGCCGGCCTTCACCGCCACGCGATACAGGTCGACATCCGGGACGGCCTGCTGCTTGATGCCGCCGCGCACCGTCACGTTCGGGACGATGTCGATCGCTTTTTCGCGTGTGTCGTTAGAGTTCAAGCCGCGCTCCATTTCATCGACGACGGGAAACGGCGTCACATGGATGCTGCCGATCATCGTGATCGAGGTCGCGCGGCAAAGATGAAACGGGTGCTCGCCTAACGGAGCATCCAGCGCAATCTCGAATCGACAACGAATTTCTTCGTCGATGCGCCCGCCATGCGCGAGGCCGAACTTCACCGGCAAGCCCTTATCGCTGAGAATCTCCGTGACCGGACCGATCGCCGTACAGCGGATGCCCGGCCGGTAGAATATGATCTCGCGCGGCTCGACGAGTTGCACGCCTCGTATCACGACGTCGAGCGAGGTGCCGCGCTGCGCTACGCGCGGCAGCACCGACTCGATCTGATGAATCCGTTGCGCGCTCGCAGCGTTCGCCGAGGCGACGAGTGCCGACACGAGAAATATTCGACGTAGTGAGAGCATGCGCAGCCTCGAGGGCAAGGAAGTAAGGCCGAGAGTTCGATCGAGAAACATCATGCCAACAAACCTTTCACCAATTTTCCGTCCTTGATGATTTCGATAGGCCGCGTGCCGAAAGCGACGAGTTCTTTGTCGGCATCGATGCCTAGCTGGTGATAGATCGTGAACATCAGATCTTCGAGCGGCACCGCATCACGGGCCGGTTCGGCGCCCGTCGAATCGCTGGCGCCGTAGATCTGGCCGCGCGTGAAGCCGCCGCCGGCAAGCAACATCGAGTAGCAGCGCGCCCAGTGGTCGCGGCCGCTGGTTTGGTTGATCTTCGGGGTTCGTCCGAATTCCGAGGTCAGCCAGAAGAGGGTCGTGTCGAGCATGCCGCGGCGATCAAGATCTTCGATCAGCCCGGCAATCGCATGATCCAGTGCGGGCATCTGATCCAAACAGTTCTTTGTGAGATCGACGTGCGAATCCCAACCACCGTAGCTCAACGTGACGAACCGCGTGCCGGCTTCGACTAAGCGCCGCGCCAAGATCAAGCGCTGAGCCAAGCCCTTCGGGTGATATCGCAAATCCGGCCCGATGAGGCCGGGAACGTCGCGACCGTAGAGCTGGAAGGTTTCTTCCGTTTCCCCATCGAGCGTGAACGCTTTCTGCGCGGCCTCGGAGGTGAGCAGAGTACAGGCCTGCTTGTAGAAGCCGTCCATCGTGTCCAACGTCGTGGCATCGGCTTCTAAGTCGCGCAGACGTCCCTGCACGATGTCGCGCGCACCCAAACGGCGCTGAAATCGTTCGGGAGCGAGACCGCCGGTCGAGAAGTCGCGCACCTTGAACTTCGGCTGTGCCGCGTCGGCATTGATTTCGAACGGACCAAACGTGCTGCTGAGAAAACCGGTTCCGCCGTCGAAAGGGCCTTTACTGGGAATCGCGATATACGGAGGCAGTTCGCCGCGCGGGCCGAGCTCGTGCGAAACGATCGAGGCCATTTGCGGGTAGTCGATCACGGTCGTCGGCGTGTAACCGGTAAACAGATGATAGGTCGCCAGCGCATGATCGGGAATCCGACCGACGACGCTGCGGACCACGGTCAGTCGATCGGCGATGGCCGACGTCTTCGGAAACTTGTCACTAAAGATTTCGCCTCCCTTCGTCTTCACGACACCGAACGGGCCGCGATACTCGGCCGGCGCTTCCGGCTTAGGGTCGAACGATTCATGGTGAGGAAAACCGCCTCCCAAGTTGAGTTGGATGACGCTGAGTGCTTTCGCCGACGACTTCTTTTGCGAGCCCGCCGCTTGCGTAAACGCACCCGAACCGGCTGGTTCCGCGGCTTCCAATCGCAACAGGTCGCTCAGCGTCAAACCGAGTGCCCCGAACACCCCGACCTGCATGGCCTGGCGTCGCGAGACGCGGCGAAAATCGGCGCAGCCGCGATGATTGGGAGCGGCTTGATTCGAAAGCGAAAAGTGCATGATCTCGTTTCCTTATAAGTGAACGCGTCACCGATGTGCCGCAACGACAGGCGATTCCTCATTCCAGAACAACTCCGGCCGACCGGCTTCGACCAGATGTTTCAATTCGTCTTCCGACAGCGCTCGACTCCAAATCGCGACTTCATCGACACGGCCCCGCAGCGCGCGAACCGAATCGGCCCAATTTTCTCCCGGCAGCCAATTGCCGAGGCGACAACTTCCCGGGCGAATCACGTCGTTGCCGAGAAAGGGTCGATCGCGAGCCAACTTTCCGTTCACGTAGATCCGCTGCGTCCGAGCATCGACGGAAATCGCCATCGCGACATGTGCCCATTTGCCGACCGGTACGGGATTGCCGACGAAATGATCGTACACCGGATGACCGAGCAGTCCACCGCGCGGCAAGCCTTGCCGCGTCAATTGAAAGTGAACGTCGCCTCGATCCGAACGATCGGAATTCAAGATCGTGTTGAGCTCGAAATCCAAGCGGTCGAGCTTGAGCCAGACGGCGATCGTCAGCTCTCGATGCTCGCCGGGAACTTCCAGTTGGACGAAATCGGAATTGCGCTCGAAGAGCAAGGCTTCCTTCCCGGGCCAGCGTCCCAAGGTCCAACGCGCTCCGACGATCCGGCCATCGCTCATGGCGTGATTGCTCTGCGAATTCGTCAGGAGAGAGTCGTCCGTCGTGCGACGGAAAGGAAAGAAGGCCAGCAGTTCACGGTCGTCGCTCATGCGTCGTTCGTATTCTTGCCAACGGACGAAACCGATAGCGCCGGGATTCGGAAAGTCGCTCTCCTTCATCTCCGGAGCCGGACCGACCAAGCCGCCGAGCACGCATCGCGACGACTTTCCTTCGACGACCTCGGCGAGAACCCGGCCCGACCGAGGCTCGGCGATATTGACTCGGCCGTCGAACACATAGAGATCGCTGGCTCCGTCTTGCTCGACTCGCAAACCGAATTCGGTCCCGAGGTCGACGTAGTCGGCGGTCGGCGTGCCGATCGTAAAGCCTTTCGCCGTCGGCGGAGCGATGACCCGAACCTTGCCGAAATCCAGGCGTACGTGAAGCGAGTCGGTCACGGCCAACCGGGCCGGGCCGGCGAGCACGAGGTCGGCCCCTTCGGCAAACCGCAAATGGACGACCCCTTTGAGCAATTCATATTCGCCGGGACCGACACGAACTCCTTGCGGCGCGCGCCCCGCGGCGAATTCCGCACCTGCCTCGTCGACCAACAGCGCCACGATCGCGTTCGAGCTCGCGGCGTTCGTGGCAATGGTACTCGGCGGTGGGGCGAGCGAAGTTTCGGCCTCGGCTAGTTCGAAGGGTCGCAACAATGCCGCGACCGCAACCACGGTCGCAGCGGCAGCCATGCTCCAAGGCAACCATGCGGCGACTTTCGATTTCGGTGCCGCAACCGCTCGCGACGGCGCTGTCGAATCAGCGACCGCTTGCTCCGCGCCGTTGCGAAATTCCCAACACAACAGCGCATGCGTATCGAGATAGCCGAGATATGCGTCTTGCAGGTCGGGGCGGTTGCGTAATAAAGCCGACAACTCCGCCGCCTCGGCAGTGGCGGCCGTGCCGTCGGCGTTTCGATCTGCGAGCTGCCGCAATCGTTCGAGGTCGGTCATTAGCCTATTCCTCTCGCGAGACGCATCGAGACGCAATCGTGCAACGTCTCGCGAATGCGATGCAAAAGCTTGTAGACGGCGTTGGGTGTCGCCGACCGCTGAGCCGCGATCTCGGGCACCGTCTTGCCGCCGTAATAGCCTTCGATGAGCAGTCGATTCGGGTCGTTCAACTGAGCGAGGCATTGTCGCAGCGCCGCAAGCTTGTCGTCGTCGGTGCGACGCAACTCGCAACTGCGCGCGGCGAGCATATCGACGACATCCAGCTCGAGTTGCACCTGCGTGTTCTGTCGCTTGCGGTGGAAGTTTCGGACGTGGTTGTGCGCGATGCCGCAGGCCCAGGGAAGAAAATCGAGAGCCGGATCGTAGCGTTCCCAATTCTCCCACAAGGTCAGGCAGGTCTGCTGAAACAACTCCTCGGCGTCGGCCCGATTAGGCACCAACGACACCAGATAGCGAAACACGCGCTGCTGGGTTCGCACCACGCGCTCGGCGAATTGTCGGTGCTTGTCGACGTCCATGCAGCGAATATCGGGCGGAGGATCGCGATTCGTAAAGGTGGCCCGGAAATGGAGTTATGCCGGTTCCTACCGATGTATTGTCTTATTCGCCCGGCGATTAGCCATGCCCGAAAAATTTTGCTCGAAAATGTCTCCGAAAGTCGTCGGTCGAGGGGGACGCGCTACGGCCGTTTTAATCCACCTTGAGCTTACGGCGGAACACTTTGTCGCCATTGGTCACATACAGATATTCGTGGTTCGGTCCGGCGAGGACGCAACTCGTCAGAGGCATCGCTTCGTTCGGTTTCGGAAGCACCCCGCACTCGCGACCTGTCGGATCGAAGACCTGCACGCCGACGGCCGACGTAACGTAGTAGCGGCCCGATTTGTCGACGGCCATCCCGTCGCCGCGCGACGCGGCTTGGTACGGCGGAGGTTCGTTATGTTTGAACTCTCCCTGCGGGTCGATCGGGAGGCGCATCGTCATGGTCGGCATCTTCGCATCGAGCGCGCCGTCTGTATTCACGCGGAAGGTCCAAACGTTCTCGCTGCCCGAATCGGAAACCGCGAGCGTTCCTCCATCGTTGGAAAGCGTAATGCCGTTGGGGCGAGCGATGCCCGTGTCGACGGGAGTCGCTTCGCCGGTCTTGAGGTTGATGCGGGTCACGCGTTGTTGCTTCGTTTCCGTGATGTAGAGAAACCCATCGGCCGTCGCCGCCAAGTCGTTCGGCGTTACGTTCGTGGCGACCTCTTTGACAACGCCGGACTTCGGGTCGATCGAGATCACGCGACTCTTCGCTCCTTGGCAACCGTAGAGCAAGCCGTCGGGACCGAACTCCAAGCCGCTTACCGACTCCTTCACGAGTTCCGTGCGCTTGCCGTCGGCGGCGGCGACCTGATAAACCGCCGGAGCTTTCATGTCGGAGAAATAGAAGTTGCCTTGGGCATCGGTCAGCGGAGCATCGGCGAAGCCTAAGTTCTCGGCGACGAGCTCCCACGCTTGGCCGGGAGCGAGGAGACGAAGCAACGTCATGTCTCCTTTAAGATCTCCCTTGGTGTCCACCACGACTTGAGGCTTCTCTTTACGCCAGAGCCACTTCACGGCATCGGGAAACAGTGCGCCGCCGTGATCGCTACTGTGCGAGTATCCTTCGGCCCAATCGAATCGGGTGTCGTAGCCCATGTATTGCAGCGCGGAAGCCATCAGTTTGTTCGACCAGGGCCAGCTGCCGAAGGCATTGTCGACGTCACCGCTGGTATCGGCGAGGTACACGCGCAGCGGCTTGGGATCGGTCTTGCGAATCAACGACGGGTAGACATTGCCCCCACGGATATTCGTGAAGCTGCCGATCGTGGAAAGGACTTTGCGGAAAGCATCCGGCCGCTCCCAGGCAACGGTAAACGAACAGATGCCGCCGGAGCTCGCACCGCAGATGGCCCGCATTTCAGGGTCTTTCGACAACGTGTAGCGTTTCTCGACTTCGGGAATGATTTCTTCCAGCAGGAATCGCGCATAGCGGTCGCCGAGGCCGTCGTATTCGAAACTGCGGTTGGAAACGCTCCACGGATTCTTCGGCTTTCCCTTCGACGCATCGTGGCCGGGATTGATGAACACGGCGATCGTCGGCGGCATATCGCCTCGCGCGATCAGGTTGTCGAACACGACGGGCACGCGCCAGCGCCCCTTCTCGTCGCGATAGTTATGGCCGTCTTGAAAGATCATCAGCGCCGCGGGCTGCTCTTTCTTATATTGAGCCGGAACGTAAACGGCCCAATCGCGCGTGGTGCCGGGGAAGACTTTGGATTCCCAAGCCGGCATCGATTCCACGGTGCCGTGAGGCACGTCGTCGCGCACGACGGCATCCGGATGCGGTTGCCACTTCGGAGCGGCCGGCGCCGGCGTCGGCGGCACTACCGCAGAAGCTTGCTCGGACCATAACCAGCGCAGCGCCTCGGGAAGTCGGTCGCCGCCCCATGTTCCGCTGTGGCCGCCGTCGGTCATCACGAACTTATGTTCGTATCCGGCGAAGCGCAAGGCCGCGGCGAGGTCTTCGTTCGCCAACGGCCAATTGCCGAAGAGGTTGTTGAGATCGTCTTTGCCGTCTTGAAGATAGATCTTGATCGGTTTCGGAGCGGCTTTCGTCTTGCGAATCAAACCGGGATAGGCCCAACCTCCGCGAATGTTCGTGAAGCTGCCGATGTGGCTGAGCACTTTGCCGAACTGCTCAGGCTTTTCCCAAGCAGCGGTGAAGGCGCAGATGCCGCCCGACGATATCCCACACACCGCGCGCTGCTTCGGATCCGTGGAGACGTTGAGATTCTTGAGCGCCACCGGTAAGAAATCGTCGACGAGAAACTTCGCATAGCGATCTCCCATCGAATCGTATTCGAACGAACGATTGCTCCGGTCTTTCGCGCCGGGCTTCGTCGCGGCGACGGTGCCCGGGCTGACGAACACGGCGATGGTGACGGGCATCGCTTTTTGGTGGATCAGATTATCGAACACGACGGGCACGCGAAACGAACCGTCGACCTTCGCGTAGCCGTTGCCGTCCATGAACACCATCAGACTAGCGGGCTTATCGGCGTTGTATTGCGCAGGAACGTAAACGCTGTAGTCGCGACGCGTGCCCGGAAAGATACTGCTTTCCGCGAATACGCCCGACGTAACTTTTCCTTGCGGCACACCGGGCTGCACGTTGCGGTCGGGATGGTTCGGGTTGAGAACGTCGGCGGCCTGAAGCCGTGCTACGGCGCAAATCGCGACGACGAGGAGAAAGTTGAATAAGTGTTTCATGGAGGGGAGACCGAAAGAAGTCTCGATAAGGAATGAGGCGGGAAACGGGCGGGCGGCGCTTGCGCGCAGCTGAATGATCGTCCACTTGCCGGCAAGTAGCAAGGGTTTATTCCTAGCGGACGATCCGGCCCGTTATGCCGTCGGCGTTCCTTCCAACGCGAGGTCTACCGCTTGGGCGGAGCCGTTTCTCGGACGACGGCCCCGCTTTCATCGCTCAGAATGAGTAGCGAAAACTTCCGAACTTGATCCAACTCGTTCGTATTGAGCGAGGCGTAATCGAACCGGCCCCGGATGTCGGTATAGCCGTCCTTGTAGAAGCGGACCTCGCCGCTCTGCAGTTGCGCATAGACCTTGACGTAGGCTTTCGAGATCGGTTTGCCGGTCGCGGCATGGGTCACGCGAACTTGGCCGTAGCTCTCGACGACCTGGATCGCGAGCGAATGCGAATAGTACGCTTGCGACTTCGTCTCTCCGCCGCCTGTGATTTCGACGAGCACGTTCTTATTGTGCAGCGACTCGGGGAGCGCAATCTTCGTCGAGCCGACCTGCTTCTCATTGCCCGTCTGCTTTTCGCTGCCGGCTGGCTTGAGTTCGACCGTTTGCGAGAAGTTCGGGCGAATCGAACTGAACTGGCCGCTGAACTGCTGCACGAACGGATTGCGGCTGAACAGCATCTCGACGTCCATCAAATAGTAGCTGACGGTGACGGATTTCAAGTTCTGATAGTTCAACGTCAACTGTTTCGCTTCGACTTGGAAATCGAAGCTCGGCTCGGTAGCGGCGAGCGCCGTTTGCCGCTGTGCGCGATCTTCGGCATCGATCGTCGTCGGCGATTTTCCTTCCGCTTCGTCGAGCTGCGCAAGGATCGACGCGAAGGTATTCTTCCAACGATCGACCGGGTAGTCCGCGTACTTCTCGGCGATGTTGCGAGCCCGCGCCGTTTCATCGGTGTAGAACGCAAGATAGGCGCTGAAGTAATCGTGCTGCATGCGAGTCGCCAATTTCGCGACGTCCACGCGCTGAAACTCGACCAACGCTTCCTCGACGCGATCTTGAAGCAGCAGGTAATAGGTCGCCGACAGCTCGTCGTCGTCGGTCGGTTGTCGCTGGTAACTCAGCTCTTTGAGCAGACGATGATATTGTTCGCTGAAACGGTTGTTCAGAATTTGCCGTCGTTTGCCGAGCGAATGGGCGCGCGCGTTGACGAGCGGCTTGTATTCCAAATGTTCATAGGAATGCCGTGCCACCGGATCGAGCGTAAGGAGCGGGCTATTGATGCGTCCGCCGCTCTCGGCCGCGACTTGGTTGACGTGTTGCAGGAATTCGCGCGCCACCGGCGTTACGTCGTGCAACAAGGAATAAGACCACAGGGTCTGTTGATAAACATGCCGCGCGGCGAGCAACTTAGTTGCCGCCTCGAAGAACGCTTTGTCTCGCATACGGAAGGCGATCTTCTCGAGGTTGAGCGATTGAACGTTGTTCTTCGAGAGAAACGTTAGGACTTCCTCATCGGTACCCTGTTGCGAGACGTATTCCCACGATTGCGTATCGATCTTCGTCGGCTTGTCGACGACCTCGAACGTGAACGGCTTCGCGAACGTCACCAACTCTTCGTTCAACGCCACATGCGCCGGATATTGCTCGAACTTGCCGGCCTCCGGGAAGTAGAAGTGGTAGTCGATCGTCTGCGTGTGATAAGGCTCCAAGTTCAAATGCACGGTGCGCGTCGAGCGGCCGTTCAGCACGGGGATCGAACCTTTCGGCACCTGCAACAACACCGTCAGCTTCCGCCGCGCCGAGGTTGGATTCGTGACGACCACTTGGCAGCCGTAAACCGTGTGGACGAGGAACTCCTCCGTGACGAATTTGTCGACCTGTTCGCCGTTTTCCTGACGATGGCGATCGCCGTAGCGATAGAAGTTCTGACTGACCAAAATCGGAATCGGGTTGGCCGCCGGCTTAGCCGCTTTGATCTCTTCGTGATACACGATCATCGGGCTACCGGGCGTGAGCGTCATCTTCACGCCGTCGAATTTCGTTTCGTGTTTACCGGCCTCGAAAGGCAAGTCGATCGCTGCGAGAGCCGTCAGCATTTCGGGGAAATTCGAGGAGGCTTCCGCGAGGTTGCGCGTATAGAACGGCTTCGCCGGATCGTGTTCGGCATAGTCGCGCCAAAACGGATTGATCGGAACGAGGTCGGCCACCTGCTTGTCGATGGTGAGGTGATAGTAATTGTTCTCGGCCCATTCCATCGTCTTATCGAGCTTCACGTAGAGCTGGCGCTGCTGATCGCGATCGGCCGCACCACGACGATAATATTGATCGCCGGCTTTATCGGCTTTCTCGCTCAGTTGATTGGCGGCTTCTCTTTTGGCGTCGCCAAGCACGCGAGATCGTCCTTCCTTAAAGGCAACGGCGTCTTTCGCCTTTTCCATATTAGACGCCGCTTGTTCGCTCGACTTCTTCTGAGCCTCGCCGGGAGGGGCACTAGGCATGCGGGCGGCGTTAGCCATCGGCGGCGCAGCGGCAGCAGGCGCCATGCCGAAGCCGGCGCCGTCTTGAAGTTTGCGATTGGCTCGTAGCGTCGAATCCGGCATCGCCGTCGCCGCGGCGAGCTTGAGGCCGAGCTTATCGTCCAACTCCAGCGCGCTTCCTTTTACGGCCGTGTCGAACAGATGGATGAAGCGATCGATGTTCGGCGGCGACAGCGACAACTTTTCGTTGAAAAAGCGAACGGAGACGGCCCGTTCGTCGTCGATGCGCCGGGCCAGCAACGCTCGCTCGAACGCATTGAGCCGGCCGTATTGCCAAGGTTGCAGATAGTTGCGAAGGTCTTCGCCCAGCAAGAAGCGATCGACGAAGGTCTTGTCTTTTTTGTTCGCTAGATACGGCTTGATCGTCTGCGTAAAGAACTCCGGATCGCGCTCGGCGAGGAAGTAGTTCAACTCGTGACAGGCATACTTCGAATACTGTGCTCGCTTCTCTTCCGCCTTCAGCTTCGGCCAAGTCTGGATGAAGCCGAATTCGACCAGGTGTGGATCTTTGGAAAGCGTGGCGTATAGGCCATAAGCGCGTGCCAAGCTATCGTAAGCTTCGAATTTGCTCGTAGTAATATCGACCAACGTGAACGCCTCGCCGGCCGCCACGATGCTGATTTGTTTTTGCTGCGTGAAGTGCCCTTGCGGATCGAGCCCGTTCAGCAGGCGGAGGTCGATGAAGTCCATTTCGATCTCGGGCAAGGCGACGCTGCGATACGTCGTGTTCAGCGGATCGACCGCCACGACGTGCAACTGCTGATGCGCGCCGAGGGCCTCGCGTGCGATCGTCACGACGCCGTCCTTATCCGGCGTCAGGTTCACCATCACCGCCGCGGCTTGCGAGAGGAAATCCAAGTCGGCGAAGTTGCCGGTGGCGCTTATCCCTCCCCCTTGCTGCAGCTGCTCCCGCTCGGCTCGGCTTTGCTGTTTCGCGCCGACTGCGCCGAAGTCGTCTCCCGCCGCCGCGAGTTGTTCGCCCGTTTCCGTCGCTCGCACGGCCCAAGGGTTCAGCAGCAGCGAAGGACGATCCAAGCTATTGCCCGGAAATTTTTTCGCATACTTACGATCGATGATGTAGCGATACTCGTCGCCGATGTTGCGACCGGTCAGATACACGGACTCGCTTCGACCCGACAACAGTAGATACGGCTCTACGTCTCGCACGCGCGCAAGATGCCCGAAGGAAGAATACGCCGGCCAATAGCGCACGCCGAAAACATGCACCCGGGCATACTTCGAGACGTTCTGCAAACGAATCGTCAGCTTGTCGGCGCCGGCGTCGATGCTCTCGATCTGAATCGGCTTGAGCCGCTTCGTCTCGAGTTGCCGTAGCTTTCCGAGGATGTAGCCGTCCGCCAGCGGGCCGTCGACGATGCGGATCTTGATGTGCGTTTCGCTCGACTTGAGCAGCAGATCGTAGTCGCCGGCCGGGAGCTTTTGGATTTGCAGCAAGCCCCCTTCGACCGTGACGTTCTCGAATCGATCGCCGATGAACGAACCGCCGCGCGTTTCAAGCAACGAGACTTCCTCGCGGGTCACGGCCTTGGCGCCGTCGCGAGGCAGATACGGCAACGTCAACGTGTCGCCGACTCGGCCGTGCAACGTGCCGGGATACGTGTGCTTATCGCCGCCTAGGATCCACGAATGCGGCGTTTGCTGCGGGCCGGTCGCGGCAATGCTTTCGATATCCTTCAGCGCACCGAGTCGAATGCGACCGCTGGGATCCGTTTTCAGCGAAGCATAAACCTTGTTCTTGAAGTCGCGATGCTTGAACACGAACTGCACGGGTCGCGAGATTTTCGTTTCGCCCGTCCTGCCGAGCAACTCGACCACATATTCGCTACCGATCTTCATGAGATGCAGGTCTTCGGTCTTCTCCGTCTGGTCGATCTGGTTCAACGAAAACGACTCGCTCGCGCTCAGGTCCGCTTTCTGTCCCGCCGCCGTCATCTTCTTCACTTTCGCGGTGAGCGAAAAGTCGATCTTCGCGAGCCGCGCAGGAACCTGAAATTCGTGAATGGACTCGCGATCTTCGAACAACTTAAAGTTCGGAATCTCCTGCGAAGTCGCCACGCCGTCGAGGTCGACGGAAGAGATCGTCAGCTTCACCTCTTCGAGAATGTCGAGCGAGATCGGTGTGCCGTTGATGAATAGGCCCGGTCGAACGAGCACTTGGGCTTTCTTGCGCGTCAGTAGCGATTCCCGATCGACGTAGATGCCGGCCGCGAGCGTATAGTTCTCCGCTTCGTGTTGAAAGAAGTCTAAGCCGGCGAACTCGCCGTGCTCCAGCACGATCGGCTGGCGGCCCGGTGCCGTGCTGAAGGGGACAGTGATCCGGCCCTCTTTGTCGGCGGCGTATTCATGTCCGCCGAGCCACAGCCGCGCGTCTTTGAGCGGTTGATTCCGTTCGTCGAACACGTAGAAGGCTTGTCCTGCCGCGCCTGTCGCGACGACGTGCCGCAACTTTCCTTTGCGCACCAAGGCCCGACTGCTCCGGCCGTTGCCGATGAAGTCGATGACGTAGACGCCGTTTTTGTCGAGCTTTTGGAACTCGAACTTCCGCGCGACTCGTCGCAGCGGCGCGTCCTTGTATTCGTACGTCGTCTCTTCGTTGGCGACGAGGCCGTCGAGGTTGATATCGGTGTCGACTTCGCGCAGGTTGCTGCGATAGTAATTCCGTGTGTTCAGCTCGAATACCTTCACGATCAACGTTCCGACGTTCTTCACATGCAGGTCGAGTCTTACCGGATCGTCGGTGGAAAACTCCGTGGCGTTCGTGAAGGCGAAGTCGATATCGACGCGCTCCTTCAACTGCTGAAAACGTTCGGGCGGCAGCAGCGAGGCCCACTGCTCGGGCTCTCCCAAGCCGTTCACGATCTTCGTTTCCGCGAACAGGTGCTTGAGATAAAGATCATCGACGTATAGCTCGAACTCCTTGTAGCCGGCGGCGTCGACGAAGAAGTGCGCCAGATAACTCCGCACCAAAGCCTCGTCGTTCCCGATGGGCGGCAACAACGTGTAGGGGGTGTAATCGGCATTCAGGTCGGCGAGAAAGCGGCGGCTCTCCTCGCGCTGCAGGAATTTCGGAGCCGCGTACACGACGTTGCGCGGCAATTGCAAAAAGGCGAGGAAGCGCTCCTTATCGTAGCTGCCGCGCTTCCGATCCAGCACCAGCCGCTGATAAAGCAAATGCGCTTTCAACGAGTTGTGTACCGGAGCCAAGCGCTGCGCAAATTCCCACATCCGGTCTAAGTACGCTTCCGTGATCTTCGGATCGTGCCGCCAGTCGTCGTCCGGGGCGGGCTGCAACTTCGTGAGATACGTTTGCACGAAGTTGGTCTGATTCAGTAAGTCCGGCTTGAGCTTGAGGCATTCGTCCAATTGGCTGCGCAACAGTTGTCGATGAATCCCGAACGAGCCGAAGCCCGACGAGTCGCGATAGTTCAAATCGTCGACGACAAGCTGCACCAAGTTCGGATAGTCGGGACGAGCGAGACGTTGCAAGAGCTGTCGACGTTGGTCCGGCGAAAGCTTTTCGGCGACGAGCCAGCCGAGTGCCGTATCCTCAAAGCCGTTCAAATGGCTATTGTTCGCCGTGGCTTGCGCATACAGTCGGGCACGCGAAATCGATGACTCATCGAACGCCGTCGGCAAGTTCGGTTCTTGACCTAAAATTTCTTTCTGATGATTGAACTGCAAGCCGAGTCGAGTGCGGAGATATGTCAACGATTCGGTCGGATTGCGGTCGTACGTTAAGAGCGCCATTCGCATCCGAATCTCTCGGACTCGTTCGGTCTCGCCGTTGCGTTTGGCCCAGGCGGTTAATAGCTCGCCGACTTGCGCGAACTGCTCGGTATTCAAATAGTGGAGAGCGTGGTAGTAGTAATAGTCTTCCGTGCCCGGAATGAGTTGCTTGAGCGGCACGGCTCGATCCGGCGCGAGCGCGAAATCTTCAATGAACCCGATCTCTCCGGCGTAAGACGGGTGATACGACGCACAGGCGAGGAGAGTTGCTAAGGCTGCTACAAACCGACGCATAGTCAGTTCCTTCAGGCGAGGGATCGACGACGACCGAATTACAGAATAGTCAGGGATTCGGCTTGAGTAACTTCTTTAGATTCGAAAATCACGCTTCATCGGCCGATTTCCGAGGCCGCTCGGCCCAACCCGGCCGGGCCGTTCTCGTTCGTTCCGCGTATTTGGGTGTTCGAGGCTTGGGTACTCGAAGCTAGGGTCCTTTGAACACAACCCCGTCTTTCATGACGAACACGACGGACTTCATCAGACCGATCTCAGCCAGTGGGTTTCCCTTCACAGCGACGAGATCGGCAAGTTTCTTTTCTTCGATCGAGCCGAGCCGGTCGTCGATCTTGAGCAGCCGCGCCGCGACGATCGTCGCCGCTTGAATGGCCTTCATCGGCGGCATGCCGCCGGCGACCATGAGCTCGAATTCATGAGCATTTTCCCCGTGCGGCGACACGCCGGAATCGGTGCCGAAGGCGATCTTCACTCCCGCGGCATAGCCCTTCGCGAACGTGGCGGCCATCTGCGGACCGATCGCGGCGGCTTTCGGGCGCACGATCTCCGGAAAGTAGCCTGCCTCTTCGGCCTTCTTCGCCACCCATTCGCCGGCCATGTTCGTCGGCACCCAATACGTGCCGCGATCTTTCATCAAGGTCATAATCTCGTCGGTCATGAACGTTCCATGTTCGATCGAGTCGACGCCGGCGAGCACCGCGCGTTTCATTCCTTCGCTGCCGTGGGCATGCACGGCGACGGTCATGCCGTAGTCGTGCGCCGTCGCAACGACGGCTCGCAGTTCTTCGTCCGTGAATTGCGGATTCAGCCCGTTCGCGGCCAAGCTGAGCACGCCCCCCGTCGCAGTCAGCTTGATCAGATCGGAGCCGTCTTTGTAGCGCTGACGAACGGCCTTGCGAGCATCGTCGGCCCCGTTCACGACCCCTTCGAGCGGACCGGGATCGCGGCGATACTCGCCGCGCACGGCATTGCTCGGGTCGGCATGTCCTCCGGTCGTGGCGAGGGACTTCCCCGCCGTGAAGATCCTCGGGCCGGGAATCCATTTCTGCTCGATCGCTTTGCGCAGCGCGATCGAGTTGACGCCGTTGTCGCCGAGGTCGCGCACCGTCGTGAACCCGGCCATCAGCGTTGCTCGCGCGTAAACCGTGGAGCGCAAGGCATAGTCGGCCTGCTCCATAAAGAAGCGCTCGGTATACGTTTCTTTCGAGTGCTGCGATTGCAGATGCGTATGCATATCCATCAGACCAGGCATTACCGTGTGGTCGGTCAGATCGATCAGCTTGTCGCTCGGCTCGGGCTTCAAGTAGCCGTCGGCCACGCGCACGATCTTTCCCTCGGCGACGACGATCGTGACTTCGGAGCGCGGCTCGTCGTTGCGTCCGTCGATGAGTCGGCCGGCATGAATCAGCGTGGCTCCTTGCGCCGTCGAAGCCCCCAGGCAGACGACGGCGAGTGCGATGACGATGCGGTGCATGAATTCGGATCCGTGATGGAGGTGGTTCATAGTCGTTCGTTGCCGGGCCTGCCGGTCGGCGAACGGGTAACCTACCAGAGCGGCGAGGGACGTTCAAAAAGAGCGCCGCTCGCGCAGTTTAGAGGGAGGTTCGTGATGAATCGTTCCCGGAAAATCGGTGGAAAATCGAACTATTTTCCGAGCCGCGCGCATCGTACGCCGAGATTCGGCGCTTGATATGCTAGGAATCGCTCATGAACACCCCGTCGCCCCACCCCGACCTGCCGCTCGACCGCTATCGGTCGTACCTGCTGCTTTTGGCCCGCTTGCAACTCGACGGGCGGGCTCAAAGCAAGCTCGATCCCTCGGACGTCGTGCAGCAAACGCTGCTGGAAGCGCATGCCAAGCAGGGCCAATTCCAAGGCAACGAGGACGGACTCGCCGCATGGTTGCGACGCTCGCTCGCCAACAATCTTAAGGATGCGCTGCGAGCCCTACGGCGCGGCAAGCGCGATGTGCGACGTGAAACCTCGCTCGAAGCGGCCATGGATCATTCGTCGTTGCAACTCGCGGCCATGTTGCCGGCCGAGGGAGCCTCTCCCAGTCGGCAAGCTAGCCGCAACGAAGACTTGCTGCTCTTGGCTTGCACGCTCGAGCGGCTTCCCGAGGCCCAACGTCAGGCGGTTATGCTGCATCATTTGCATGGCTGGCCTTTGGCCGAAGTGGCCGCCACGCTCGGTCGAACCGATGCGGCGACGGCCGGTCTGCTGCATCGCGGCTTGAAGCGCTTGCGGGAACTCATGTCGTCGGAAACCCAGTCATGAACGCTTTCTCATCGGACCCGACCTCGTCGCCTGAAGAGCGCTTAGAGCGCGTCTTGGCGGAGTATCTCCGTCAGGTCGAGGCCGGCATCGAGGTCGATCGCCAAGCGCTCATCGCAGCGCATCCGGAATTGGCCGACGATCTACAGTCGTTCTTCCGCAACCACGACGAGATCGAGCGGCTCGCGAAGCCGCTCCGCAGGGGCTCGTCTTCCTCGGGCGACGATCCTACGGTCGGGCTCGTCGAGACTCCGAACGTCGAAGACCATCGCGTGCGCTACTTCGGCGACTATGAACTGCTGGCCGAAATCGCTCGCGGCGGCATGGGGGTCGTCTATAAGGCTCGGCAGTTGTCGTTGAATCGGCTCGTCGCTTTGAAGATGATCCTCGCCGGACAATTTGCTTCGAAAGCCGACGTCGATCGCTTTCAGCAAGAGGCCGAGCATGCGGCCAACCTCGATCATCCGAATATCGTGCCGATCTATGAAATCGGCGTCCATGAAGGCCGACATTATTTCAGCATGAAGCTGATCGAGGGGAGCAATCTCCGCAGCGAACTTCCGCGCTTGCAAAAAGATCTGACGGTCGGCATTCGCTTGATGTCCGAAGCGGCTCGTGCCGTGCATCATGCACATCAGCGGGGCGTGCTGCATCGCGATCTCAAGCCGAACAACATCTTGATCGATCGCGACGGCGAACCCCATATCACCGATTTCGGTCTTGCCAGGCGCGTCGAAGGAGACAGCGACCTCACGCAATCGGGCGCGATCGTCGGCACGCCGAGCTACATGGCCCCGGAACAAGCCCGAGGGGAAAAACAGCTTTCGACGGCGGCCGATGTCTATAGTTTAGGTGCGATCCTTTATGAGTTGCTCGCCGGTCGGCCGCCGTTCAAAGCGGCGACCCCGATGGAAACGATCGTGCAGGTTGTTTCGCAAGATCCCGAACGCCCAAGCACGACGTTGCATCGGATCGATCGCGACTTGGAGACGACCGCGCTGAAGTGCCTCGAGAAAGATCCGCGACGCCGCTACGACTCAGCGGCGGCGCTCGCCGACGATTTGGATCGCTGGCTCCGCGGTGAACCGATTCTCGCGCGACCCGTCGGCCGCTGGGAACGGACGGCGCGCTGGTGCCGCCGCAATCCGCTCATCGCCGGGCTCACGGCGACGGTCGCCGTGTCGCTGGTGCTGGGCATGCTCGTGTCGTCATACTTCGCTGCCGCGGCCCGGCGTAGCGCCGAGGAAGCTCGACATGAGCAGTTGCGGGCCGAGGCGAATGCCGACTTGGCACAGCAACAAAAACTTCGGGCCGATCTCAAAGCGGACGCTGCACTGCAGGCGTCGAATATGCTGTTGGCGGAAAAAGTACTCGGCGATCGGAGCCTCTATGCGGCGCGGATGAACCTCGTGCAGCGGAATTGGGAAGCGCATCGAATGCGCGAAGTGCTGGAAGGATTAGGGCGGCCGTCGCGCATCGATCCGCTGGAATGGAGCACGGAGCAATTGCGAGCCGGCCTGCTGCCCCCTCCGCGCCGCGATTTGCGCGGCTTCGAATGGTTTTATTGGGAGCGACGCTTTCACTCGGAGCGATTGAATCTCAAAGAGCCTCTCGCTCCGAGTGCTCATCCCTCCGGCGCGCGGGCCGTGGCCTTCAGTCCCAACGGTTTGAAGATCGCCACCGGGGGCGACGACCGCTTGCTCAAGCTTTGGAATGCGAGCGATGGGCGGTTATTGCATTCCCTACGCGGCCATAAAGACTCGCTCAACCACGTCGCTTTTAGTGCCGACGGAACGCGCGTGGTTTCGGCCGGCGGCGCGGCCGATGGTGTTAAAGTTTGGGACGTTGCCACCGGCAAGCTCTTGAACACCTTCGTCGTAAGCAGCGGCGAAATCAAGCTTGTCCCTTGGCAGGTTGCCTTTCATCCCGACGGCTCGCGCTTGGCCGTCGCATCGTACGACGAATCGATCCGTGTTTGGGATCTCGCGACCGGTAAGGAACTACCGTCGCTGAATGCCCATGCCGGCGGCTTCTCGTCGCTGGCTTATAGCCCTGAAGGGAAACATCTCGCGGCGGGGAGCTTCGAGCGTGGGACGATCACCCTCTGGGACGCAACCGACGGCAAACTACTTCAAACACTCGAAGGGCATCAAGGCAAAGTCGCCGATGTCGAGTTCAGCTCCGACGGCACCCGACTTGCCTCGGCCGGTTGGGACAAGACCGTACGCTTATGGAATGTCGCCGACGGAAAACAATTGAACGTATTCAAGCGGCATACGGACTTTGTTCACGGCGTGGCGTTCAGTCCCAACGGTAAGCGGCTTGCTTCCGGTGGGCAAGATGCGACCGCGTGCATCTGGGATCTCCCGAACGGCGGTAACGAACTGCTTATTCAAGGTGGGATCTACGCCGTCTCCGGGATCTCCTTTTCGCCCGACGGAGCGCATCTGGCGACGGCGCACCTCGACGGCGATGTGAAGATTTGGGACGCCGCTCTAGGCCAAGAGTCGCGCGTATTGGCCGAGGAACCGAACGCGCCACTCTCATGCGTGGCGTGTAGCCCGAACTCTCAATGGATCGCCACGGCCGGCAGCGGTTCGATCGTGAACGTGTGGAACCGCAAGCAAGAACGGGTGCATCGCTTCACAGGGCATGTCGGTCGCATTACGTCGGTCGTGTTTAGCCCCGACGACCGCTATGTCGTCTCCGCCGGAAATGATCGCACGATTCGGGTATGGGATCTCGCGTCGGGTAAACAGAAGGCCGTTTGGAACGGACACAAGCTTCCGATCAACAGCATCGCGCTGAGCGCCGACGGCCGCTGGCTGGCCTCGGCGGCCGGCGACCCCTTTCGTCGCGGTGAGCCTAGCGAATCGCAAGCCGAGCTGAAGCTTTGGGATTTCGCCACCGGTAACGAAGTCCGAAACTTGATCGGTCACAAACAGGCGGTGGTCTCGGTTGCTTTTCGTTCCGACGGCAAGCAACTCGCGTCCATCGGTGCCGACGAGAGCGGCGTTATGCTTTGGGACACGATCAACGGGAGCGGAATGAAGACGCCGGCGGTTCCGAACAAAGCGCTGCACAGCGTCACCTATAGTCCCGATGGTCGGCAGCTCGCCGTGTCGTCGCAAGACGGCACGGCGCAAATTTTCGACATCGAAAGCGGCCGACTGCTGTGGACGCTCGACGGACATGCCGCTTCCGTTCTTTCCGTCGCGTATAGTCCCGACGGCCGCCGACTGGCGACTGCCGGCCGCGATAAGACCGTTCGACTTTGGGACGTCGACTCCGGTCAAGAGGTGCTGACCCTCTCAGGACATACGGGTCCGGTCAGCGCCGTGGTTTTCAGCGCGGATGGCAATCGCCTGATCTCGGCCGGCCACGACGGCGCGGCAAGAATCTGGGAGGCGACGCGCTAAATGAAAGCGCCGGCGACGGCCGTCGTCGGCGTGTAGAATGGCGGGCATCGAATTCTCTTCACGGTTACGCAGACACCGAGCTCGGAGCCTGTAGTGTGATGCCCGATCCGTTCCGCTTTTCGCTCGCGCTATTTACGGCCCTCGTCTGTTCCGCGGCGCGCGCAGACGATGCGTTCCAATCGACGATTCAACCTCTGCTGCGCGAATACTGCGTCGGTTGTCATTCGACGAAGCTACAGAAAGGGGAACTGGATTTAGAGCAGTTCAAGTCTGCCGCAGACGTAGCCAAGCAACCGAAGATTTGGGAAGGAGTGCTCGAGCAACTTGCGAGCGGGGAAATGCCGCCGAAAGATCAGCCGCAGTTGCCGGCCGATCGGAAGACGAAGCTCGCATCGTGGACCCAAGCGAAGCTGGACGAGATCGCGTTGGCGAATGCCGGAGACCCGGGCGCGGTCGTGCTACGGCGGTTGTCCAATGTCGAATACACCTATTCGCTTCGCGATTTGACGGGCGTCGAGTCGCTCGACCCGGCGAAGGAGTTCCCGATCGACGGGGCGGCGGGCGAGGGCTTTACCAATGCAGGCGCAGCGCTCGTCATGTCGCCGGCTCTGTTGACCAAATATCTCGACTCGGCCAAGGGGATCGCGGAGCACGCCGTCTTGCTGCCGAATGGAATCCGTTTTTCCTCCACGACGAGCCCGCGCGATTGGACGGACGAGAGCTTGGCGAAGATCCGCGAGTTCTATGCGCGGTTTAGTACGACCGGCGGCGCCTCGTCGGTGAATCTTCAGGGAGTCAAATTCGATACGAACGCCGGCGGTCGGCTGCCGCTTGAGAAGTCGTTAGCCGTGCTGCTCGCCGAACGAACCGCGCTCGCCGGCGGCACTAAGAGCATCGCCGACGTAGCTCGCGAACACGGCTTGAACGCGAAGTATCTCGGCCTGTTGTGGGCCATGCTTCACGACACCAAACCCTCGCTGCTGCTCGACTCGCTCCGCCTGAAATGGCGCGCGGGAACACTTACGGCCACGGATATCGAAGCTTGGCAGCAATCGCTGTGGCGGTTCGCCAGCGTCGGACATATCGGTAAGAAGAACGGACCCAAGGGCTGGCAAGAGCCCGTTAATCCGCTTGGTTCGCAACATGAAATCAGGTGGAAGCCGGCCGTTCCCGCCGGCGGCGGCGACCTGACTTTGTATCTCTCCGCCGGCGATGCGGGAGACGGAAACGAAAACGACTTCGCCGTTTGGGAGAATGCCAGGCTCGTAGCGCCGGGTCGCGCAGATCTTCCCTTGCGCGACGTTCGCGCGATGGCACGCCGACTTGCCCAGCGCCGCGAAGCTGTGATTGCGAGCACCGCGAAATGCCTTGCCGCCGCCGCGGAAGCCGACGCTTCGCACACGCGCACGGATACGGCAAAACTAGCGCAGACCCACGGTGTCGAGCCCGAGCTGCTGGCGGGTTGGCTCGACTACCTCGGCATCGGCTCCTCGGGCTCCGTGAAACTCGGAGCGTTGCTTGTGAAGAAGATTCAGGCATCGCCCGAATATGCTTTCGTGCAAGGTTGGTCGGGGGCCGATGCTCTTTCCGTGACCGCAAACTCGTCGGACGTTTCCGTCCGCGTTCCCGGCACGATGAAACCGCATGGCGTGGCCGCTCATCCGTCGCCCAAGCTGGCCGTGGTCATCGCTTGGCGCAGCCCCACGGCAGCTACGCTGCGCATCGGCGGCAGCGTGCAAGACGCGCATCCGGAGTGCGGCAACGGGGTCACCTGGGCACTCGAGGTGCGTCGTGGTCATTCGCGCGAGCAATTGGCCGCCGGCGTGACCAAAGGGGCGACGTTGATCGACATGGGACGTTTCGAAAACGTTCGCGTGTTGCCCGGAGATGTCGTCGCCGTGGTCATCGGGCCGCGCGATGGGAGTCACGTCTGCGATCTCACCGCGATCGACCTCGCCTTGCACGATGGAACCCGAGAATGGAATCTTGCGAAAGACATCGCACCGAACATCCTGGCCGGCAATCCCCACGACGACGGTCATGGCAACAAGGACGTATGGCATTTCTTCGGGGAACCGCCGACGGCCGGTTCGACTTCTACCGTGCCCGGCGGTTCGTTGCTGGCGAAATGGCGCAGATCCGAGCATGGCGCGGAACGACAACGGCTTGCGCAGCAGCTGGAGCAACTGTTGCGGCAAGGAATGCCTGCGAAAGTTCTCGGCGAAGCGGACTCGCCGGATCGCGTCCTCTACGATCAGCTGCTCGCGTTCAACGGTCCAGTGCTCTCTGCGGCGCTTCGTGCGACGGAGGTGCATTCGGATGCCGGCCCGGACTCTCCTTACGGGCTCGATCCCGCGTTGTTCGGCAAGCAGATGAACGGCAAGCATCCCGGCGGCAGCAGCGTCGATCCGCTGAGCCTGTATGTGAAGGCCCCTGCCGTGATCGAGGTGCGATTGCCGGCCGCGCTCGTCGAAGGGGCGGAGTTAGTCGTCAACGGCAAGCTGCATCCCGTAGACGGCAAGGAGGGGAGCGTGCAGATGCAGGTCTCGACGACGAAGCCCGAGCGGCTGTCGGAGATCGCAGCGACCAAAGCCGAGACGAAGTCGGTCAACGGTGCGTGGTCGGACAACAACCTGCGTACCAGCTACGGGGCTCAGGTGATCGTGAACGACGGCAGCGCTGCGCGGCAGCGCTTCGAAGCGGCTTTCGAGGATTTCCGCCGCTTGTTTCCCGCCGCGCTGTGCTACACGAAGATCGTGCCGGTGGATGAAGTGGTGACGCTCACGCTCTTCCATCGCGAAGACGAGCAATTGAAACGCCTGATGCTCGACGACGCTCAAGCGGCCGAGTTGGATCGGCTGTGGGACGATCTCCTCTTCGTCAGCGAGGCTCCGCTGAAGCAAGTGGATGTGTTCGAGCAGCTGTACCAGTTCGCTACGCAAGATGCGAACCCGGCCGCTTTCGAGCCGCTGCGAGAACCGATCTTACGCGCAGCCGAGGCCTTTAAGAAACGGGGCGTGGAAGTCGAGCCGAAGCAATTGCAAGCGGTGCTTGAGTTTGCCGCGCAATCTTGGCGGCGTCCGCTGACGAGCTCGGAGCTCGGCGAGTTACGCGGGCTTTACCACAAGCTCCGCAAACAAGAACTGTCGCACGCCACGGCCCTGCGCATGTTGATCGCGCGGGTCATCGTCGCGCCGGCGTTCTTATATCGCGGCGAGAGCGCGGCGCCGGGCCTGAAGGCTGCGCCGGTGAACGATTGGGAATTGGCGACGCGGTTGAGCTATTTTCTGTGGTCGAGCGCTCCGGATCAAGAACTTCGCTCGCTCGCGGCGGCCGGGACTCTGCACCAGCCGGACGTTCTCCTCGCGCAAGCGCGCCGCATGCTTAAAGATCCCAAGGCACGCCGGCTGGCGACGGAGTTCGGTTGCCAGTGGCTCCATGTGCGAGATCTCGAAACGCTCGACGAAAAAAGCGAGCGCCATTTTCCGACCTTCGTAGCGCTGCGCGGCGACATGCAGGAAGAAGCCGTTCGCTTCTTTATGGACTTATTTCAAGCCGATCGTTCCGTGTTGTCGCTACTCGATGCCGACCATGGCTTCATAAACGGCGCGCTCGCAAAACACTACGGCATCGACGTCAAGTCGAACGACTGGCAACGCGTCGAGGGCTTACGCGCGCGAGGTCGCGGCGGCATCCTCGGTTTCGCCAGTACGCTGGCGAAGCAAAGCGGCGCATCGCGCACCAGCCCGATTCTGCGCGGCAATTGGCTGAGCGAAGTCGTGCTCGGCGAGAAGCTACCGCGTCCGCCGAAAGACGTGCCGCTGCTGCCCGAGGAAACGCCCGCGGGGCTCACCGAACGCCAGTTGATCGAGCGGCATAGCAGCGATGCGAAATGCGCGGTTTGCCACAAGCGGATCGACCCGTTCGGCTTTGCGCTCGAGGGCTTCGACGCGATCGGCCGCGCCCGCGATAAGGATTCCGCCGGGTTGCCGATCGACACGGCTGCGAAGCTGGCCAATGGTACGCAATTCGACGGGCTCGAAGGGCTTCGTAAGTATCTGCTCGAGCAGCGCCGCGAGGATTTTCTCCGTCAGTTTTGCCGCAAGCTCCTCGGCTATGCGCTCGGTCGCAGCGTGCAGCTTTCCGATAAACCGCTGTTGGAAACGATGCTCGCTCGCTTGAAAGCCGATGAGTATAAAGTCGGTATCGCGATCGAGCTGGTCGTCGGGAGCCCGCAGTTTCGGGAAGTCCGCGGCCGAGAGTTCGTCGCCGATCATTCGTCTCAGTAACGCCATTCACCTTAACGGCCTCGCTATGAATATCCACCACTTCTCGCGTCGTGCGTTTCTGCGCGGAATCGGCGTCAGCATGGCTTTGCCGTGGTTGGAGTCGGTCAACGTCTGGGGCGACGAACCGCTGCGCAACAAGCCGGCGAGCGAAGCGCCCGTGCGGTTGGCGGTGTTGTTCTCCGGCAACGGCTTCCATTCCAAAGAATGGTGGGCGAAAGGAGAAGGGAAGGGGATGGAACTCGGAAAAGTGCTGACGCCGCTCGGCGACTTCCGAGAAAAGCTCTTGTTCGTGCGCGGACTCTTTCACGATGAGGCGCGGAAAGGGAACATCCATAGCTCCCAAACGGGCAACCTGCTCTCCGGTGCGCCGATCGCCTCGGGGGGCGAGATACGTTCCGGCACGAGCTTCGATCAGTTGCTCGCGCAAACCTACGGGCGTTCGACGAAAGTACCGAGCCTCGTACTCGGTTGCGAGCGCTCGAATCCGTCGGTCCACAAGAACTACTCGATGCTCTACAGTTCTCACATTTCGTGGAGCTCGCCGACGACCCCGACGCCGCTCGAGCTCTATCCCGCGCTGGCGTTCGATCGCCTCTTCAAAGATGAAGTCGCGCCGGGCGACAAGAGCGTGCTCGATGCCGTCTTGGCCGATGCGCAAGACCTGCGCCGCAACATCAGCACCGGCGACCAACGGAAGCTCGACGAGTATCTCGACTCCGTGCGCGACGTGGAAACGCGGATCGCGAATGCCGGGAAGCGCGGCGAACTCCAAGGTTGGCGGCCGACGCTCGACAAGCCGAACATGAAACGTCCCGACGACGGCATTCCGCAAGACATCGCCGAGCACATGCGGCTGATGAGCGATATTCTCGTCCTCGGTTTTCAAACCGATACGACGCGCATCTCGACGCTGAAGCTCAACAACGATCATAGCGCGCTCCGGTTTCCGAATCTGCCTTCGGTGCAGCAGCCGAGCCACGGCATCGACTATATGATTCACCACCTCCTGTCCCACTCCGACGGCGAAGACTGGCTGAAGGTGAATCAGTTTTTCATCGAGCAGCTGGCTTACATCGCGCGCAAGCTCGACGGCATTCAAGAAGGTTCGCGCACGCTGTTGGACAACACCATGCTGCTGCATTGCTCCAGCATGATGGCCGGCGCGAAGCACGACAACGACCAGCTTCCCGTCATCGTGCTCGGCGGCGCGGGAGGCCGCATCCAGAGTGGCCGAGTGCTCGACTACAAAGACAAGCCCGACCGCCAGTTGTGTCGCTTGTTTATGTCGATGATGGACAAGATGGACGTCCGTCCGAAGACGTTCGGCGATGCGAAGACCATGCTGAACGAAGTTTAGCGCAGACCAAGTCTAGCGCTCGATACCGGCGCGCTTCTCGTCGACGAATCTTAAGAGATTCGAGCGACGTCGCCGCTCGCGCACGTTACGGCGAGGATCGGGCTCCCGCATCTGGGCGGGAAATGGGGGCCGCTCGCCGAAATACGCCGATCTCCGCGCCTAACGGCCGGGAAAACCTCGCTGTCGCGGCAGACGAAAACTGCGACTATTTTCTCCCGAGCTAGACGCGGCGAGCGCGGCGGGTTGTTACTATGGCGTCGTTGCGAACCTGGGTTGGTTTCAGGTTCGGCGCCGAGAAAATGCCGGATAAGAGGATCGAGACGATGCCGAAGGTTACCGTGAAGCGTTGGTCCGTACTCATGTGGCTCGTGACGTTAGGCGGAGGCGCGTCGACTTTCGGCCAAGCGCCGCCGGAACAGATTCGTTATCTCGAAGGGCACACGCAAGCGGTGTATGCCGTGCGCGCTGCGGCCGACGGCAAAACGGCCGCGAGCGCGAGCATCGACGGAACGGTCAACGTCTGGGACCTTACCAGCGGTCAACTGATTCGCTCCATCCCGGCCCACGCCGGCCCGGCGTTGAGCTTGGCGATCTCGCGCGACAGCAAGCAATTGGCAACCGGCGGCTTAGACCGCAAGGTGCATTTGTTCGAGCTGCCGACCGGAACTTCGCCTCCCGGTCTGGCAGGGGTTCCCGGTGTTCCGTTGGCGATGGATGTGTCGCCGAACGGCAACCAAGTGTTGACGGTCGATCAAGGGAAGACGTTGCGCCTATGGGACGTCACGACCAACGCCGCGGTTCGCGACTTCGGCGGCATCACCGGCGAGCCCGTCGCCGTGGCGATGGTGCCTGCGACGAAACTGATATTGGCCGCTTCGCAAGAGGGCAGCGTTCGTAGTTGGCAACTCGACACGGCTCAGCCGAGCGGGCTGGTGTCTACGGCGCCGATCAGCTCGATGGCGTTTCGGGCTCGCGACCAACTCGTTGCGGTCGGAGGCACCGATGGGCTCGTGCGGTTCCTCCGTTGGCCCGTCGTGGCGCCGGTTTCGATTCCAGGACATGGAGACCAAGTGAACGCGGTCGCCATAGCAAGTCACGGCAAGTTCATTTTGAGCGGCAGCAACGACCAGATCGTCCAAATCGTCACGTTGGCCGACAACAAGTTGGCCCGTGCGCTGGCCGGCCAGGTCGGGCCGGTGACATCCGTAGCGCTCGACGAAACTGCAATCCTTGCCGCAGCCGGAAGCGCTACGGGAACGATCAAGTTTTGGCAAACGGCCGACGGTGCCGATCGATTCACCTTGGCAGGCCATGTGGGAGCCGTGTCGTCGCTGGCCTTTCAGCCCAAGAGTACGACCATCGCTTCGGCAGGCGCCGACGGCACCTTGCGCCTGTGGAACGCGCCGACGGCGACCATCACGCTCGCCAGCCATGCCGGTGTGGTGCAAGCAGTCGCCGCGAGCGCTGATGGCAAGGTCTTCGCCACCGCCTCGGCCGATAAGAGCGTGAAGCTGTGGTCGCCGACCGACGGTAAACTAGTGCGAACTCAGGCGCCGCAGCTACAACCGGTGCAACGCGTGGCGCTCGGGCCCGATGGGCAACAATTCGCAACCGGCGACGCGCTCGGCGCGATCCGCGTCTTCGCAGCGAAAGATGGGGTAGAGCAAGGTTTGCTGGAAGGTCACACGCTGCCGGTCACCGGCTTGGCGTTTCGTGCGGGAGCCAAACAGCTTGTGTCGACTGCCGACGACGGCACCGTGCGGATTTGGAATCTGCCCCTGATTCCGTCGAAGACTTGGCCGTTTGCCGCAGCCACCGCTCCGAAGGTAGTGCTGAGCGCGAATCGCTTGTTCGTCGCAGGGGGCACCGACGGTGCGGCCGTGGGTCTCGATCCCGAAACCGGCGCCGAAGCGCAAAAGTACGCGGCGGCCGCCGCACCGCTTACGGGCTTGGCATTGACTACCGACGGAGCATTGCTGGCCGGAGCGACGAATCTCGGCGGCGTGAAATTTTGGAACGCGGCCGACGGCGTCGATCGCGGAAGCCTCGCCGGCCATGAAGGGGCGGTCGCGGCCATCGCGGTGCATCCGAGCTTGCCGCAAGTCGCCACCGGGGGCCTCGACGGAACGGTTCGCTTATGGCGACATCCGATCGCGCCGCAATCGTTCACTCACCACGCGAAGCCCATCAAAGCCGTGGCCGTCGGCGCCGACGGCAAGCTGATGGTTTCCACTGCGGAAGACATGACCGTTCAGCTCTGGACCCTCCCCGACGGCAAGCCGACGGTAACGGTACCGACGCAAACGGCCGTGGTTCACACGGTTGCCGTGCGACCCGACGGCAAGCAGGTCGTGACGGGAGATGCGACGGGGATGATTCGGGTTTGGAACTCGGCCGACGGCGCACCGTTGGCCTCGTGGGGCGCACACGATGCCGCAGTGACCAGCCTCGCGTTCGACACCGCCGGACAACAGTTCGTGTCGAGCGGTGCCGACGGCGGAGTCGCGCTGTGGAAGTTGCCGACCGTCGCGCTGCGCACTTTGCATGAACGCCCGGTAGCGGTCGCCGCCATGGCGACCACGACCGACGGCAAGCTTCTGGCCGTGGCCTCGGCAGACAAATCCTTAACGATCGTCGACGTGGCGACCGGGAAAGCGAATCATGCGAAAGAGGCCCTGCCTAACCAATCGACGGCCTTGTCGTTCGCGGTCGACGGAAGCCTGTTGGCGGTCGGAAACGATTCCGGCAGCGTGCAATTCTACAAAGCCGCCGACGGTGCCGATGCCGGTGCCGATGCCGGTGCGTTGGGCGGACATGTGGGTGCCGTCGCCGGCGTAGCGTTCCATCCCAAGGGGGGCCAACTAGCCACGGCCGGAGCCGACGGAACGCTTCGCCTCTGGAACGCGCCGCTACCATCTCGTCCGCTGTCCGGAGCCGGCAAGAAGATCAATGTCTTGGCTGCGAGCCCGAACGGCCAGCTGATCGCCACGGCAACCGAAGACGGGGTACAACTTTGGACCGCCGCCGACGGCAAGGTGGCTCGCCCTCTGGCAGGGCACAAGGGTGCCGTGACGGCGCTCGCCTGGAAAGCGGATAGCACGCAACTCGCAACGGCCGGCGTCGACGGCACGGTTCGAGTTTGGAACGCCGCCGATGGTCGCCAGATCACGATCTACGAAGCGCATAAGACGCCGGTCTCGGCCGTGAGCTTCACGACCGATGGCGCGGCCGTCGTCAGCGCGGGAACCGACAAGCTCGCTCAAATCTGGAGCGCCACGGATGCCAAGCCGCTGCAAACTCTTACCGGTCATACGCAACCAGTCACGGCTCTGGCGTCCGTCTTCGGAGGTGCGTTCGTCGTCTCCGGTTCGACCGACGCCACGGTCCGAACATGGAATGCGACCGACGGCAAGCCCGGCACCACGATCAACGCCGGCGCGCCGGTGACGAGCTTGGCCGTGAGCGGCGACGGCAAGTTGCTGGTCGTCGGATGCCAAGACAAACTCGTCAAAGTGTTTCAGTTGGCCGACGGAAAACTAGTGGCGACTCATACGGGCCACGCGCAACCGGTCGGCTCGGTGGCTTGGAACTCGAAGAACACCCGAATTGCCAGCGCCTCGAACGACGGCGCGCTCCGCGTTTGGGATGCCGTCACGGGCCAACTACTGGAGACGTTGTCGCCGGGAGCGACGATTCTGCCGACGAGCGTGAGCTTCCTCGCACCCGACGAACGTACGCTCGTCGTCGGCTGGTCCGACGGCCAAGCTGCGATCGAATCGCTCCGGCTCAACTGGTCGATCCCCGCCGCCGTAGGGCCCGCCCCGACCGGCTCACTCACCAGCGTGGCGTTCACGCCCGACGGCGCGAGCCTGCTCACCGGCGGTACGGACAAAAAAGTCCAGCTCTGGAACGCGCTCGACGGAAAGCTGCTGCGTCCCTTTGCCGGGCCGACCGATGTCGTGACGAGCATCGCGATCAGCGCGGACGGCACCAAGGTCTTCGCCGGTGGAGTCGACAAGGCCGTTCGCGTCTGGAACTTCGCCGATGCTGCGCTGATCTCCACGCTGACGCATCCGGTCGCAGTGCGAGCTCTCCGTCCGAATAGCGATGGAAGTCGGCTAGCCACGGGCGCCGACGACAACATGGTTCGCATTTGGAGTTTGCCGGCGGGACGGGTGATCGAACGCCACGCCGACGCGACCAAGCCTGTCACGGCGCTCGCGTTCTCGGCAGACAATCTCGCCGTTCACTTCGCCGCAGCCGATGGCCGAGTGCGCAGCGTGCCGCTGGCCGTGGTGTTCAACGAACCGGCTCACGCCGTCGGTGCGACCTATGCGACGATCTCGCCGGACGGCAAAGTCGTGGCGTCGGGCGGCATCGACAAGTTGGTGAAGCTGACCGATCCGGCCGGTAAACCGATCGCACAACTCGCCGACTGCACATCCCCGGTGCGCGGAATTGCGCTGCGCGGCGACGGAGCCCAATTGGCGGCGAGCGGCGACGATGCCCAGCTCTATTTCTGGCGGCTCGACAATCGGCAGTTGGAAAAGAAGCTGCCGCTCGGAGCTCCCGTGTCGAACCTCAGCTATAGCGCCGATAAGCTCCGCTTAGTCGCGGCCGGCGCCGACAATCGCCTGCGGATCGTGCATGTCGCCGAGCTGCGCGTGTGGGAAGATGTCATCGCTCCGGCCGTGTTGCGCGGGGTCGCATTCTTGCCCGATGGAGTTTCCGTCGTCACCGGCGGGGCCGATAACAAACTGCACCTGCAATCGCTCGCCGGAACGGCATTGTTGAGCGGGCACGTCGGAACCGTTCAGGGACTAGCCTTCACGCCCGATGGAAAAGGCCTCGTCAGCGCCGGCGCCGATAAGACTTTGCGGCATTGGAACCCGGTAGACGGCAAGCTCGTGCGAGCGCTGGCGGGACACGCCGATATCGTCACGTCGGTGGTCGTCACCGGCGACGGTGCGAAGATCGTTTCGGCAAGCGCCGACAAAACCGTGCGCACTTGGAACGTCAGCGACGGGGTCGCCGGTGCGACCATCACGCTTACCGTGCCGGTGCGCGGCTTGGTCGCCACGGCCGATCCGACGCGCATCGCCGGCTATGCCGACGATCTCTTGGTACACGTGTGGGATCTGACGAGCGGAAGAGACCTACAGCGATTCACGGGCCACAAGGCGGCTGTTTCCGGCCTCGCTTCGTCTGCCGACGGCAAGCGCATCTTCTCCGTCTCGGCAGATAAAACCATCGCCCGCTGGCCGATCGCCGCCGAGCGGTTGATCGTGGCCGATCCCGCAAAGATCTACGATCTCGCCCTGATCGGTGATGGTGCGCAGTTCGTCACTTCCGGCGAAGACAAGCTTGTGAAGTTGTGGGACGACCAAGGGAAGCTCGTCCGTCAATTCGGTGGTTCTCCGACCGGCGTGCGCAGCGTGGCCGTCTCGGCCGACGGCGCTCGGGTAGCCGCCGGCGGTGATCCGACGATGGCGCAGCCTACGGTTTGGGTTTGGAATCTGGCCGACGCCAAGCTCTTGCAGACGATCGCGACTCCGGTCGGCGTATCGCAAGTGGCTTACGACACCGATCAGAAGCTGGCCGTCGGTGGGGCCGACAAACATTTGCGTTTGTATTCGATCGCCGATGGGCGTTTGCTCGAAGACTTCACTGCTCCGGCGGTGTTGCTCGATGTGGTGTTTGCGGGCGAGAAGCAACGCCTCGTCACGGCCGGAAGCGATAACAACGGCTACCTCTTCACGCCGTCGTTGCTGCGCGCATGGTCGGCGCATGTCGGCGGCGTCGCCGGCGTAGCCTTTACGCCGGACGGCACGCAATTGGTCTCGGCCGGCGCCGATAAGCTGGTCTCCGTTTGGAACGTCGCCGACGGCAAAAAGGTGAATAGCTACGGCGGTCACACCGCCGCGGTCACCAGCGTATCCCTCTCGGCCGACGGTCAACGAATCGTCGCCGGCGGTGCCGATAAGACATTGCAAATCTGGGAGCGAACGGCTCCGAACGAATCGCAACCGGATGCCCCGATCGCAGCCAAGTCCGTGATCACGCATGCCGCCGGCATTCGCTCCGTGGCCTTCGCTGCCGATGGCAAACAGATCGTCGCCGGTGGCGACGACAACATGGTTTGGTCGTGGGATGTCGCCACCGGCAAGGAACGCGAACATTGGATCGGCCATACGGGCCCGGTCTTGTCCGTGGCCTTGTCGCCCGATGGCAAGTCGCTGATCACAGGGAGCATCGATCGGACGCTACGTCGTTGGACACCGAGCGTGCTGGGAGTCGCCTCGGCGCTCGAAGGGCCGGTCGGCCAGGTCGCGATCGCACCCGAAGAAAACTTGGCATTCGCCGGCGGAGAGAAGGGGGCGACCGTCGCCGTGGCGACCGACACCTTCCAAGTCGCGCGGAAGTTTGCCGGAGCCGCAGGTTCGATCAAGGCCTTAGGTGTCAGCCGCGATGGTAAGTTCCTCGCGGCCGGCACCGACGACGCGAAGCTGCAGGTCTGGAAGTGCGCGGACGGTACTCTACTCGCTTCGACTACCGTGCCCGGCCCGATTCGCTCGCTGGCCGTGGGAGCCGAGGCGGCCAGAATCGTCGTCGCGTGCAACGACAAAATCATTCGCAACTACGCCCTTCTACAATCCGAAGGGAAAGCCGAGCTCCAACTCACGCAGCAAGGGCATGGTCATACCGACGCCGTCGTGGCCGTGAGCCTCACGGATGAAGACCGCGTGATGCTCAGCGTGAGTTTGGATCGAACGATCAAGCGTTGGCTCACCGCCTCCAACGCCGCGAAGTTTACTTTCGCGAAGGAAGGGGGCCCCGTCTACGGTCTCGACTTCTCCGCGAACGGCAAGCTGCTCGGCATCGCTTCCGGCGATAAGACGGCCCGCATCTTCAAGACCGACACGGGCGAGCAAGCCACGGCCGGTGCGGGACATCCCGGCCAAGTCGCGGCGATCGCCTTTCGCAACGCCGAGCAATTCGCCTCGGCGACGAGCGGCGGCACGCTACGGGTTTGGGGGCTCGACGGACAACCCGTCCACGAGCGCACGGATCCGCAACTAGGCAACCTCCGCACGCTCGGCTTCTCGAATGACGGGAACATGCTGGCGCTGGCCGGGACGGGCCGAGTCGTGCAACTTTGGGACGCCGCCAAACAAACCCTCGCGCAAACCTTGCGTGGGCACAACGCCACGATTTGCCAAGCGGTCTACAACCCGACCGGCTCGCGCCTCACGACGCTCGACGAAACCGGACAACTCTTCGTCTGGGATCCCTCGAGCGGTGCGCTGTTGTATCACCAACAGTTGCCCTTGAGCGTAGCCTACTCGGTGGCCTACTCGGCCGACGGCAAAGAGTGGTTCGTCGCCGGTCGCGATCCGCGCGTGCTGCGCGTAAGCATTCCGGTGCCCGCGCAGTAAAACGTCGCCGCCGGCCGCACGCTCGGGAACCGGGGTCGATGTCGAACCACTTTCGACATCGACCGGCTGCCGAGCTTTAGAAGCCCAGGATTTGGATTTCCGCCAAGCCCGAATTTCCTTCGCCGGTCGGAGTCGTCCAAAGGCTATTGGCCGAGACCTCGACATAGCGTCCGCGTTGGAAATTGACCGGGATCGTCACGCTGTAGTCCGCCGTCGTAGCGACGCCTGGCGCGGGAGCCACGAGGCCCAACTTCGGGCTGCGTACTTCCGACGGATCGATGCTCACGATCACGCGAACTTCCTTCCAACCGAGGGTCGCGGCGCTCGCGTTGTTCAGATTCCAAATCCTCACTCCCGTCACGGTCCGTTCGGCACCTAAATCGAGCATGATCGTACCTCGCCCGGTAACCGGATAGCACCACATGCTCGCCGGCTCGATCGTGTTCCAAACTCCGTCGACCACGGCCGCGGCCGGCGACTCAGGCAGTTCGGAACCGGCGCGCAGAACCTTCACTCCCTTAAGCGGCTCGGCCGACAACAAATGCGTGGCGATCGCCAACGTCTTGGCTTGTTGCGCCGCTTCGGGAGAAAGGCCTTCCTCGCCTCCCGCCGCCAGCTTCAGCAACCGCTGCGGCAGCGCGGCCAGTCGCTTTTCGTCTTCGGCCGACAGCGCCACGTCGAGATTCCGATAGGCCGTGAGATCGGTCTGATCCAAGGCTTGAACCGCTTGCCCGCACGCCATGAGCGCGGCGGCCAAAGCAGGACCGTTCGCTTCCAGCAGCGGCAGTAGGGCGACCACCGTTCGCGGCGGCGTATCCGTCACTTTCGAGAGGGCCGTGAGGGCCGCGATTTGTCCTTCGGGCGTCGTCGCTTCGAGAGCCAATGCCAAGAGGGGTTCGCCGGCGCCGGGCCGATTGAGCCGCTCGAGGGCTTGAATCGCATCGGGCCAACTCTCTTTCTGCTCGGGCCGCTTCAAGACGGCGACCATCGCAGGGATCGCCAAGGCCGGTCGATCGAGTTGAACCATCAGCGACAGCGCTCTTCCCACGAGCTTCGGCTTGGCGGCATCGGCACTGGCTTCCACGAGCAGCGGCATCGAGACATCGGCTTGTCGCGGCAGTTCGATCCGTGCGGCGTCGACTTCGCGCGGGTTGTCGGAAGCGAGGAACCGCATCGAGTTCTGCATGAGGTTGCGCGCGCGGCGAGCTTCGTCGATCGCACTATTGAGCGATTTCGCCAAGCTTTCTTGTTCGAGAGTCGGTGCTCGGTTCAGCACGAAGCTGACCGCGGCGCTCGCTTCCGTATACTTTCCTTCCTTGAGCAGGTTTTTCGCTTCCGTCAGCTTCGCGGCCCTGTCTTGCGCCAACAGCGCTTTACGCTTGTCTTGCAATTGCTTCGTCAGCGCCGCCAATTCCTTCTGCTGTGCTTCATCCGGCAACTTGGGCGCGACGTACACGGTCGCCAAGGCGTCCATTTGCCGCTGCGCTTCGTCGACGCGATCGGCTTCGATTTCGGTTTGCGCCTGCCGAACCAGTTTCTCCCAAGCCTCCTTCGGTGAAATCCCGGCAGCGATGACGACGGGCTTGGCGACGACCGGTGGGGCCACCACGGGGGCTTCGGTTGCGGCCGGTTTGTTACATCCCGTAGCCTGCAACATTCCGGACCCGACCACGACGGTGCCTGCCAGCAGCTTGACGATTGCGCGAGGCTTCCGATTCAGGCCTTGGAGAATCCGATCACGATTTCGTTCGTTCATAGTTCGCAACTTATCTCGGAGAGAGTCGTAGGTAATTTGTCGGCGGCACGCGGAGCGGTAGGCAGCCAAGTCTTACACTCCGGGCCCGCGCATGAACATGGTTTTTCCGTAAAACGGGCCATCTCATGTGTCGAACTCGGGCCAGGCTCCGGTCCGTTTCCCGAATCGGGCGGTTACGATTCTAACCAGCGGAACTTCGCTCCGCGTCGTGCTACCGGCCGGCTGCTGGAAGAAAATTTCGCCCGCTCGCGCCGTAAGTCGTTCGCGAGTTTTGTTTTCCACCGCCGCCGGGAACCGCCGTTTTCTTCCTTACGTTCGACTTAATCGATCTATACCTACCGCTGGGCGATGTTCCTTCGGCTTTTTATCGCCGGCTCGCTCGATCTGCGACACCCAGGCCGAACCCGAGCTAGGTTTGAATCGGCCCATTACGCTTTCGCCGAGTGACCCTATCCGTGGACGCCGATCGTCGGACGACATTTCGCGCCTCGATTATCGACAGCCGGGAAGGTTTCCTGGTTGCCCGTCGAGGGCATCTGCGCGTCCGGATCGTCGACGAATCGGCCGGCGGGCTGTGCGTGGCGACGAACCGAGCATTCACGTTCTCGGACGGTACCGAACTCCGGCTCCGCACCGACGACGGCGACGATCTTGCCGTGCGGATCGTCTATCACCGTGCGGAACGGAAGCGAACCCTGATCGGGCTCGAGCGGATCGCCGAGCTTCCGCTTCAAAAACGTCCGAATAGCGGAACGCGGCCGCTGATTCTGCTCGTCGGGCTCACGCTCGGCCTCTACTCGGGCTTCGCCCTGCGTACGGAAACGATCCGTGAGCGCTTGCCGCAGATTCCGACGTTCTCGCAGTTCGTCTTTCCCGGCGAATGACTTTCCATTGCCGCGCTGCTTAAAGAGCGCCACGCGACTACCGACGGTTACGCGCATTTGACTTTCGACCCCCTTAAGGCACTCATTCAGGAGGGGGATCATTCACGGGGATGAGCCATGATTTCGTTCGCCGCCGCATTCGCCGGAGCCGCTTTGGAAGCGCTCGTCTGTTTGGTGGTCGGGCGAAAGTCGACGGTTTGGGTTCCCCCGAAGCAGTTGGATCCCCCACCTCCCTCGCCCGAGTCCGAACGAGTTCGTGAATTAAGTTCCGAACTTGCCGACGGCGTGCAAGCGCACACGCAAGAAATCGGTCGGTTGCAAGGCCGGCTGCGCGGCGCACGCAACGGCTCGACGAGCTACTTCGAGGTCGACGCTACCATCGAACAAATGATGGAGGCCAATCGTAAGCTGCAAGAGAAGCTCTCCGAAGTCGAAGGCGAATTGCAAAAGCAGTCGAAGCAATCCGACCGGCTCGCTGCCGAAGCACGAACCGATGCGCTTACGAAGGTCTTTAATCGCCGCGCATTCGATGAACATCTCGCGGAGTGTAGCACAAGCGCCGTGGGAGGATCCAAACTCGGTACGTTGATCCTCCTCGACGTCGATCGGTTCAAACAACTCAACGATAAATACGGACATCCCGCCGGAGACTTCATTCTCAGCCGACTTGCCGGCATGATCCGCGACGCGGTCGGCTCCGAGGGTTTCACCGCCCGTTACGGCGGCGAAGAGTTCGGCGTGATCCTGTCGGGAGCTTCGCTCGATCGGACCAGGATCGTCGCCGAACGGATTCGCAAGAGTTGCGATGCCGTTCACGACTACATCGGAACGTCGATCAAGACCACGATCAGCCTCGGACTCGCGAATTGCAGCTGTTTGTCGGAGACGACGCTGGCGAATGCCGACCGAGCCCTCTACGCCGCGAAGCAAGCGGGACGCAACCGGACGTATCTTTGGGACGGCTCTCAAGTCGTGCCGGTGGAAAGCGGCGCACTCACGAACTCCGGCGGCGCCGCTCAGCCGGTCGCCGTCGTCGAAACTCGAACAGCGGAAGAGCCGAAGCCCGAGAGCCCGAAGAAGGAAGCTTGGTTCGATCGCCGCGCAGGGAACCGCAAGGGGTTCGAGACGTTGCAGTGGATCGCCCCTTACGTCCCGAATCAGATCCTTCGGAGAGAGTCGTTCGTTCAGGTCCGTTGTCGCGATATTTCGCCCGGCGGATTTTCCTTCGTGCTGCGCGAACGCCCTGAATTCGACGAGGTCGTCGTCGGCTTAGGCATCTATCCGAACATGACCTACGTTCGTGCGAAATTAGTGCATGTCGCACCGGGAACTCCGACCCCCAGCACGTTTCTGATCGGCTGCCGCTTCGCCGAGCGACTCCCTTCCGGCACCGGCCTCGTCGCTGCAACGTAAGACGAAGCGCTGCGCAGGAGCGCCGTCGCCGAGCGCGCAGCCGCGAGTCGGCGTGGCGTGAAAAAGGTGGACAAGCCCCGCGGGTGCCGTTACGTTCGCTAACGCATCCGTTGCATTCGCTCGCGCCGCCGGGGATTCACAGCATGTTAGGGTATCGCTTCGCGCTTCATTGGGGCCGCTGGTCGTTCGTCGTATTATCGCTGGCAATCGCTCGCGCCCCGGCCGCAGCTCAACAAGCAGTTCAACAAGCGACTCAACAACAGACGCCGCCTGCGAAACCAAGCGTCGTAGCGCCCTACGAAGTTCGGGTCGAAATCGACGTGCCGATCGCGATGCGCGACGGCGTTAAGCTCGCGACCGACGTTTACCTACCCGTCGCCCGTTCGGCTCCGAACGATAAACCGGACGCCGCAGCGAAACCGCTCATCGAGCGTTTGCCCGTCTTGCTCATTCGCACTCCCTACGGCAAGGGTGGCGGCAAGTCGGGCGACGGGAAATACTTCGCCTCGCACGGCTATGCCGTCGTCGTGCAAGATACGCGGGGTCGGTATCGCTCCGAAGGAGTTTGGCGCTGGCTGAACGATGATGGGCCCGACGGCTTCGACGCCGCCGAGTGGATCGTGAAGCAGCCGTGGTCGAACGGCCGCATCGGCATGCTCGGCGGATCCTACGTCGGCGGCACTCAGCATGCCCTGGCGATGTCGGGCTCGCCGCACTTGAAGACCGTGATCCCGGTCGATGCGGTCTCGAATATGGGACGCCAAAGCATGCGCAACGCCGGAGCGTTCGAGATGCGCTTTTGGAATTGGATTTTCCTCAACGCCGCCGGCGGCAGCGATGCCGCGAAAAATCCGGGCACGGCGGCGGTGCTGAAGCAAATGGTCGACCAGCGGCATGAATATCTCAAGCACTTGCCGCTGCGAGCCGGAACGACGCCGCTGAAGCTCGCTCCGGAATATGAGTCGTGGCTGATCGAAGCGATGCGCCGCGGTGCCGACGACGCGTTTTGGGGCCATCTCAATATCGTCGAGCATCCGGAGCGCTATGCCGACATTCCGGTCTACTTGGTCGGCGGCTGGTACGACTCTTGGGCCGGTAACACGACGGCGAATTATGCCGCCCTGAGCAAGCAACTCAAGAGCGACGTTTATCTCATCATGGGCCCTTGGATTCATGGCAGCCAAGGTAACTTCGCGCATGGTCAGGTGACGTTCGGGCGCGAGGCGGCGATCGCCGATCCGCAGGCTTGGCGCTTGCAATGGTTCGACCGCTATCTCAAGGACGCCGAGAACGACGTCGGCCGCGCAGCACCGTTTAAGAATAAGGTTCGCATTTTCGTCATGGGCACCGGTGATGGAACGAAAGACGACAAAGGACTCTTAAACCACGGCGGTTATTGGCGCGACGAAAGCTCTTGGCCGCCGGCAAGATCGGTGCCGCGGAAATACTATCTCTCGGGCGACGGAACTCTTTCACCGCAGCCGCCGGCGGAAACCGTCGTGACCTCGTCTTCGACGAGTTTCACGTTCGCTCCGCGCGATCCCGTGCCGACCATCGGCGGCAACATTTCCTCGGGCAGCGACATCATGCAGCAGGGGGCTTGGGACCAGCGCGGCGGACCGCACATTTGGAACTGGTTGAAACCCATTCCGTTGTCGGCGCGCAACGATGTGCTGGTGTTTCAATCGGCCCCGCTCGCGGAAGATACGGAAGTGACCGGCGAGATCGAGGTTCGGCTCTGGGCTTCCTCGACGGCCGTCGATACCGATTTCACCGCGAAGCTCGTCGATGTGTATCCGCCGAGCGCCGACTTCCCCGGCGGGTTCGATCTCAACATCGGCGACGGCATCGTGAGGGCTCGTTTTCGCGATTCGCTTAAGCAAGAAAAGCTGATGGAGCCCGGCACCGTTTATCCCTTCACGATCAAACTCTATCCGACGGCGAACGTATTCAAGCGCGGGCACCGCATTCGGGTCGATATTTCCAGCAGCAACTTTCCGCGCTTCGACGTGAACCCGAACACCGGCGAGCCGCTTGCGCAAAATCGTCTGATGCGTTCCTGCGTAAACACGATCTACCATGCCGAAAAGCATCCTTCTCATATCTTGCTGCCGATCGTGCCGAGCGCTGCAAAAAAGCCGGTCGGTGAATAGTTGCCGCTGAGTGGTCGTCGTTCCGTCGCCGTTATGAAGTTGGGAGAGATTTTATGTTTTCGTTCATTCGTTTAGCGCTCGTTGCCATTTCGGTTTGGGTGTCGTTCGCCGGATCGAACGGCAACGCTGCCGCTCCGGCAGCGCCGGTGTTTCGGGCCGGGGCTTATGCGATCAACGTCAATCCGACGACGTTTCCCATGTCGTCGAACGGCAACATGAGCGATCGTCAGGCGACGAAGATCACCGACGATCTGCATGCCCGTTGCCTCGTGCTCGACGACGGTCGGACGAGGCTCGCGATCGTCGTCGTCGATAGTTGCATGATCTTGCGGCGCGAGCTGGACGAAGCGAAGCGCTTGGCTGAGAAAGCGACGGGGATTCCGAGCGACAAGATTCTCATCTCCGCGACGCACACCCATTCGGCAGTCACCGCGGCCGGCGTGTTTCAAAGCGAGCCGGTGCCGGAATACTTGCAATATCTAAGCAGTCAAATCGCGAAGGGGATCAAGCAAGCGTTCGACAATCTCGCGCCCGCCGAGATCGGCTGGGGGGTCGGAGCGAACGACACGCAGGTCTTCAATCGCCGCTGGTATCTCCAGCCCGGCACGATGCCGGTCAACCCTTTCGGCAAGACCGACGACCGAGTGAAGATGAATCCGGGCGCGATGAATCCGAACCTCCTAAAGCCGGCCGGACCGATCGATCCGGATGTGTCGATCGTCTCCATTCGCACGTCGACGGGACGACCGATCGCGCTGCTGGCGAATTACTCGCTGCATTACGTCGGCGGGCTCGATGCTTTTTCGGCCGACTACTTCGGCGCATTTGCGAACCGGATCGGCCGGTTGCTGGAAGTCGACAAGAATGCAACGAACGAAGTGCCTCCGTTTGTCGGTGTGATGTCGAACGGAACGAGCGCCGATATCAACAACGTGAACGTGAAGCAACCGGCCGCGCGTCGTGCCGCGGGGGAGCAGATCGAGCGCGTTGCCGACAGCGTCGCACAGACGGCGCTGGAAACGTATCGGAAGATCGAGCATCGAAAATGGGTGCCGCTGGCGATGGCCGAGCGCGAGATCGAGCTCGGCGTTCGCATTCCGTCGGCCGAAGACTTGGCGCAGGCGAAGGACCGCTTGGCGCAGGCCGGACCGGGACCGTATAAGGCGATCGCGGACATCTACGCACGCGAGACCGTGCTGCTCGCCGAATATCCTGCGACGGTAAAGGCGAAGCTTCAGGCGATTCGCATCGGCGAATTGAGCATCGTCTCGACGCCGTGCGAGACGTTCGTCGAGATCGGCCTGGCGCTGAAACAAGCGAGCCCGACGAAGCCGCTGTTCACGATCGAGCTCGCCAACGGCTACAACGGCTATCTGCCGACTCCCGAGCAATTCGATCTCGGCGGCTACGAAACATGGCGTGCCCGTTCCAGCTATTTGGAACGGAATGCGGCGACGAAGATCACGACGACGCTCGTGGAACTGTTGAAGCAATTGGCTGAATAAGCACTTGCGGCTAAACTTCGCTCAGCACGCCCGTGCTGCTGCCGAACCGGTCGGATTCGACGCCGATTTGTTGCAGCATCCGGACGAACAGATTCGACATCGGTATATTCTCTTTCCGGTCGAACGCGACATGGCCGGCATGCTTGAAGCCGCCGCCGGCGAGCAAAACCGGCAGATTGTCGTTCGAGTGCGACGAGGCATTGCCGAGGTTGCTCGCATGGAGAACGATCGTCCGATCGAGCACCGTATCGCCGGCTTCGGTCGTCGTCTTCATCTTCGTCAAGAAGTCGGCAAGGAGCTTCATCTCGGCCGCTTCGATCAGCGCGAGTTGCTCGATCTTGGCATCGTCGCGACCGTGGTGCGACGCGTCGTGATGCGAGAGCGAAAGGCCCGGCAGGTCGAGGCGTTCGGTGTGCGACCACAGGTACAAAGAGATCACGCGGGTCGTATCGGTTTGCAACGCCAAGTGCGCAAGATCGTACCACTGTCGCTCGCGCTCGAGCATTTTTTGGTCCGTCGAGTGGTCGTCGGTAAACGGCTTCGTCGCCACCTTCACTTTCGGCTTCGTGACCCAAAGTTGGTCCTGCTGTAAGCGTTGCTCGGCTTCGCGAATCGAGGTCAACAATAAATCGAGTCTACTTCGATCGGTAGGGCCGAGCGTAGCGGCGAGCGATCGCGACTGCTCGCGCACACCGTCGAGAATGCTTTGGCCGATCCGGATTTTCTCGATCTCACTTGCGACTTCGGCAGGAGTGCCGTCGACGAAGAGTTGCTTGAAGGCCCTAACCGCGCTCGATTCCGAAGGAACTTGCACTCCCTTCCGATTCCACGACAGCGTGCCGCCTCCCAACGTGAGCGAAGCGAAGCGCGTATCGCTTCCGAGTCGCGAAGCGACCTCTTGATCGAGCGAAATCGTGTTGCGCACATCGCCCGGCCGCATTCCCTCGGGGGCAACACCCGTCATGAGCGCCACTTCCGAGCCGTGGCCGGCGTTGTAGCCGCGATGCGACATGCCGGAGAAAACGGTGAAGTCGCGACGATGCGCTTCGAGCAACTTGAGATAACGGGACGGCTCGTAGTTCGCTCCGGCATTCTCCGGGAAAAAATAAGGGGTATGCAAACCGAGCGGGCGACCGATCAGCAGCATTCGCTTTGCGCGCAGCGCTTCGGCTTTTTGCTCCGCGTGCAGCCCGATCGGCAACATCGCATCGAGCAACGGCAAGCCGATCGAGACGGCCGCGGCGCGTAACATCGTTCGTCGGTTCAAGGGAAGTCGCATGTTCGATTCGTACCTGGATACGCGTAGGCTATTTACTGAGAAAGATGCGCGATTGAATCACGCCGTGGATCAGCGAACGAAAACCGTAGTTCTTCTTTTCCGAGTCGGCGACGAGTTGCTCGACGACTTCGCGATCGGCGAATTGCGTATCGGCACCCGTCGAGTAGACGATGAGCTTATGCGCCAGATTCCGCACGAGTTGCGGCTTATCCATCAGCAGCAGTCGCTTGTATTCATCGACATCCTCGAACTTTCGTCCGTCGGATGTTTCATAACCTTTCTCGACGTCAAGGCCGCGAATGATTTTACGATCGGGATAGTTGGCGAGTTCGACGCGCATCGCACCGTTACTCTGCGTGCCGCGATAGAAATCGCGCCAACCGCCGATGACGTCGAAGTTTTCCAAGGCGAATCCCGGTGGATCGATGTGGCGATGGCACGACGCGCAAGCCGGAGTGTTGCGGTGTTTGTCGAGCTGCTGACGGATCGTCGTCGCGCCGCGAATGTCGGGCTCGACGCTCGGGATGTCCGGAGGGGGCGGGGCAGGGGGTTGTCCGAGAATTCGATCGAGTACCCATTTGCCCCGGAGAATCGGCGATGTGCGCGTGCCGTCGGCCGTGATCTTCAAGATCGAGGCCTGCGTCATCACGCCTCCGCGATGACAACCGACCGGTAACTCGACTCGACGTAGCTCGCCGCCGATGATGCCCGGAATGCCGTAGTGCCGTGCGAGCCGTTCGTTGAGAAACGTCCAATCGGAATGCACGAAATCGGTGAGGCTGAGATCGCGGCGGAGGATTTCCTCGAAGAACGCTTCCGTCTCTTGCGGCATCGACCAAAACAGAAAGTCGTCGAACTCGCCGTAGTTTTGCGGGTCGGGCGAGGTGGCGTTGATGTTGCGTAGTTCCAACCATTGGCCGGCGAAGTTCTTCGTGAACCGTCGCCCCTTGGGATCGCCGAGCAACCGCTCGACCTGGGCGCGTAGCACCTCGGGCTTCGAGAGCTCTCCCTGTTTCGCGAGGGACAGCAATTCTTGATCCGGCGTAGAAGACCAAAAGCAATACGACAGCCGCGCCGCGATGGCGTAGTCGTCGAGTCCGACGCGCGTAGCGGATTCGGCCTGCTTCGGTTCTGCGAGATATAAGAAGTGAGGCGAGCAGAAGGCGGCTTTGTAGCCGAGCAACATGGCATCTGCGAACGGTTGGCCGGCGTCGAGCGCGTCGGTCACGATCTTCACGTAATACTGTCGGAGCTTCTCATCGACGGGGCGACGGAAAAGCTCGGGCAGAAACGTGCCCATCAGCCGCGCAGCATCCTCGCGCGGCGTGGCCGTCGCGGGAGTGAGCATGTCGTAGCTCCAAGCGGAGTCTGCGCGCTTCGGGTCGGGCGCGGGACGAGGCTTGCCGGCGGCGATGACCTTGGCGACCGATCTCGGCTCCAGCGGCACATCGCCGAACAGCCGGCGATAGCCGGGCGCAGGGAACGGATCGAGCGGACCTTCGACTTCGACCCATTCGACGACAAGGCCCGGCCCTTGGAAACCTACGAGCGATTTATCTTTATTGCGCGACGTGAAGTCGCGCACGGTCGGAAGCGTCCAGCCGGAGTAGACGATGACTTGCCGCGGCTTGAGGTCGAATTCCCCTTCGACGACGACTGATCTACCCGGCGGAATGTCATGCACCGCGCGCACGTCGTCGTCCGAGCGGCCATACGAATCGCGGCAAGTGCAGAGCATCGGCAGCGCTTTGCCGCCGGCGTTGACGGTATGCACGGAAGCCTTCACGCGATACCGACCGCGCTGCACGACGGGAGGGGTGGCGCAAGGGATGTGTCCCCACGGGCGAACGTACATCACGAGATCGTCGCCGTCGACCCGCACCGATTTATCGAGAATGTCTTTGAACTGTTTTTGTTGCTCGACGATTTCTCGGCCCGTGCGACGTTCGTGGAACTTGATCGGCGGACGATTCGGAATGACCGTTCGCAGCGCACGTTCGGCCGCTTCCTGATAGCGCAGCAAATGGACCGAGGAGACATCGAGCACGGCGCTCACGTTGTCGAACCCGGCCGCGATGTTGTCTTCCGGCAATAGATCTTTTACCTCGACGGCATCGCCGAGCAGGTCGCGAAGCGTGGTTTCGTATTCCGTTCGATTCAGTCGTCGCAGCACCACGCGACCGTCGCGCTGCTGCGCGGCGAAGGAAGCGTCGTGCAAGGTTCGTTGCAAGTCTGCGACAAGCGAACGAAGCTCTTTCTCGGCCGGACGTGGTTCACCGGCCGGCGGCATCTCGCCGCGCGAAAGCTTATCGAGCACCTTCGCCCAGACGGCGGCATGTTCCTTGTCGTCGAACCTCGTCGGTAGCCGGTCCAAGCGCAAGCCGCGCTCATGCACGTCGGGCCCGTGACACGCTACGCAATGCGCGGCGACGAAAGTTCGCAAGCGACCGTCGATGAGATCGTTTTCTTTGGCGCGGGCATGCGCGGCGCTCATCGCCGCGAGAGCGAGCAAGACGATGGAAACGGAACGAAGAGAAAGTTGCGACGGCACGATAACGTCTCACCGTTTCAAAGCTTGAACGAGCTTTTCCAGAGAAATATCTTTTGATGGTAACGCACCTCGACCGCCGAGTGTTAGCGCATCGTGCATGGTTTCTTTATTATCCTGTGAACCGGGGCGGCATCGAATAAGCTATCGTCGGGCCGCAAAAGCCTGGTATTCTTCGGCCTTTCGTTGTTGAATAGCACGGTTCAACGAACAGACTGAGATTAACACGACGCGAACCAGGGAGGACGATCGTAGTGCAACAGCCCGAAGACGTGCCGAAATGGCTGGGTTGGCTCTGTGCCTGCGTCGGGCTCGCTATTTGCGCCATGTCCGTGGGGCTTATTCCGATCGACGAGAACGCTCTGCATGCGCCCCGCGCAATACTCTTCCTCTGCGGCTTCATGTTTGTCGCCGCGGGCTTTCGGCCGCTCGCTCACGGCAAGCCTCGGCTCTCGCGTTGGGCACCGGTTGCGATCGTCGGGTGCTTCGGCACGATCGGGCTTTGGATCGGCCTGAAAGGAGAAGCGGCCGCGTTTTCCGGCGGCCTGCCGTTCGTATCGCCGGAGACGAATGTTCTCGTTGCTCGCTCGATCTTCGCAAGCATGGGAGCCGGCTGCTTCGTGCTGCTCGCCGCCATGCTTTATCGTTGGAGATCGCTTCGTTAATACGAGCACCAATCGCGCAACCCTAGTCGCGCAATAACGACGACATCAGCGGGCTCCCATGCCGGCTTTCTCTGCAATCAAGCTTTCGACAAGATCGGTCGTGCGACGGGCCGGCTCTTCGCGAGGTCCGAACCGGCCGGCGATTTCGCGACATCGCTTCTCGACGGCGGGATCGTCGAGCAATTGCCGTAGCGCTCTCGCAAGAGTATCGGCGGAGACTCGCGATTCATGAACTGTGCGGCCGACTCCCAAACGTTCGGCGCGCGCGGCCGCATCGGGTTGATTGAAATTCGAGGGAATCGAGACTTGCGGCACACCGGCCCGGAGCGCCGCGGCGATCGAGCCGACCCCTGCGTGATGGACGACCGCACTCGCCTGCGGCAAGAGCGCTTGGAAGGGAGCGTAGTTAAGATGCAGAATGTCGTCGGACAACGACGACGCAATCTCTTCTCGACGCTTCGTAATGAGAATTCCGCGGCGGCCGAGTCGGCGACAAGCTTCGATCGCCGCTTGAAAATAAGCTTTCGTATGCAGATGCGAATTGCCGGGCGAGAACACGATCGGCTTCGTACCGGCATCTAAGAACTGCAAAGTTTCAGCCGACAGGCCCTGCCCAGGGGCTGCGTCGTAGACCGGAAAGCCGACGACATGCGTTTGTTTCGGCCATTCCGGTTGCGGTGCGCCCCACCAATCGGGAAACGCTGCGAGGACCATATCCGGCGAGTTCCACCACTGGTGCATCACGCGCCGCATCGGCGCGAGCCCGAACTCGGCGCGAAATCGGTTCAATTCCGTGCGACACAGCGGATCGATGTAGAATCGATCGGCCACGTAGAACTGCAGCCGCATAAACCAACGAAACACCCAATCGCCGACGATCATCGGACGAGGCATCCGATAGATGCCCCGCGCACTGCGCAGCGTATGCGGATCGGTATGCAGCGTGACGGTCGGAATGCCGAGCGACTCTTGAGCGATGCGCGCCCCGAATGACCAATTGGCCGCCACGATCACGGTTCGTCCCGGCTCGTTGCGAGCGGCCAAAGCGTCGTACGTGCTCTTCAGCGGTTCCAAACACTGAACCGGTAGATGCCGGCGGTATCCGTCTTGATAGCTCAAGCACTCCGGCCGCTTAAGATACTCCAAGCGATCGGCGGTATGCACGCCGACGAACTCCGCCCCGACATTGACGGCGGCTTGCGAAAAAGCGTCGTTGCCGATCATCGTCACACGATGGCCGCGCTCGACCATCTCCGTCGCCAAGGCGAGCATCGGGTTCCAATCGCCGATCGTGCCGACAGGGCATAGCAGCAAATTCAACGGTCGTTTCACAGTGGGATTTTCCGAAGGCATAGAAGATCAAATTCCGCTAGAATCAAGCTCGAATAGCGTTTATCGACTGCTGTCACCGCGCGGCGACAATTGCGATATCTCGGTCAAGAACGTGCGCAATAACTTGCTTTCGGATCGCCGGTTGTCGAACTAAAAAAAATCTCGGATTTCTTCGACGATTACAGCGAGTTCGCTCGCCGTTAGACTGGGATAAAGCGGAAGTCGCAAGATTCGTTCGTGAATCGATTCCGTAATCGGCAGCGTTCCCGGGCGATACCCGAGTCGTCGACCCATCGGCGATGTATGTAAGGGGACGTAATGGCTTGCCGTTCCGATTCCGCGCGCCGCCATGTGCCCTCGTAAGCGATCACGCGTCGCCGCGTCCGACAGCATAAGATAAAATAAGTGGCAATTCGATTCGCAATGGTCGGGCACATGGGGCAATCCGAAATGCTCTGTGTCGGCAAGTGGCTGCAAGGCTCGGTAATAGAAGTCGTAGATCTCTCGACGTCGGGTTTGAATAGCATCGAGCTTTTGGAGTTGCGCATACAGGAATGCGCATGTTAACTCACTCGGTAAGTGTGAGCCGCCGAAGTCGACCCATTCGTATTTTTGCGTTTCACCGCGCATGAACTGAGTGCGATTGGTTCCCTTTTCGCGAATTATTTCAGAGCGCGCAATGAAGCGCTCGTCGTTAATGCAGAGCGCCCCTCCTTCGCCGCTCACGTAATTCTTCGTGGCGTGAAAACTGTAAGTTCCCAGTTGTCCGATCGAACCCAGAGAACGCCCGCGATAACTCGCGTTGACGGCTTGAGCCGCATCTTCTACGACGATCAAGTTGTGTCGATCGGCGACGCGGCAGACGACATCCATTTCGCAAGCGACTCCGGCATAGTGGACGACGAAGATCGCTTTGGTTCGCACTGTGACGGCCGCTTCCAGCAATCGTTCGTCGAGATTAAGCGTGTCGGAACGAACGTCGACGAAGATGGGTTTCGCCCCTCGAAGCACGACCGCATTCGCCGTGGAAGTGAATGTAAACGAGGGCATAATGACTTCATCATCGACCGTCAAATTACAGAGAATCGCCGCGATCTCCAAAGCCGCGGTACAAGACGGCGTCGGCAAGACCCGTTGAATTCGATATCGCTGTTCAAGTAGTCTTGCGCAAGCGATCGTGAATCGTCCGTCGCTTTCCAAGCCGCTTTCCAAAGCGTCCGCAAGACAGCGAAGCTCTTCACTCGTCTGACCGATCCGATGGAAAGGAATCATCGTGGAAGGTTTGAGCGCAGAAAGATTTCCACTTCGCATCGGAAGGCGTTCTCTTATTTATCGGTGCGCCGGTCGTGCTTTATCGGCGGCTACGAAGATCGATTGAAAGTCCCGCCTACGATAATCCACATTGTTCGCCAATGCGATAGTTTCTAGGAAATCATGCGTTCGAACGATGTTCATCATACATGGATCGATGCGTGTATTCTTGCGTCCGATTCATGCTTCATCATCAAGAATTCAGCGGCTGCATCGGTAAATTCGTGAGCCGTACCGTAATGATTCGACAGCGGCATTACTTGCCGTTAAGAATTACGAATCGCATCGTAAAAAACCGGCGGTTAGACTGAGTCGGCATTAAGTCCAACGATGTGATCGACGGAATTTTCCAAACCCGCTGCAAAGTCCTACTCAAGGTCCAGGTGAGTCATGCAACGATACCTCCGATGCGTCCATTGGGCTGTCGCCTTGTCACTGCTTTGTCTTTCGACAACTCCCGGCGAAGGACAAGAGCGGGTCACGCCGAAGGCTTCGAAAGGGGGTATCAAGTGGGGTGAGCCGTGGGCCGATATTCCTGAATCTTTTCGCAGCGCGCGACCGCCCGAGTGGCCGTTGCCGACCGATTTGCAACAGTGGGAGCAGACCGGCCGCTCGACGGTAAGAAAGACGTTGTTGGATTGCTTAGGCGAGATGCCTGCGCGACCCGATCCGAGCGGCGTGAAGATCCTTTCCGTAGAAGACCGCGGAGAGTTCGCGCTCGAACGTTTCGAGTTTTTCAACGGCGTCGATATGACTGTGCCCGGCATCTTAGCGATCCCCAAGAAACGTTCGGGCCGCGTACCGGTCGTCGTCGGGATGCACGGTCATAGCGGCTCGAAGGATGAGTATCTCCCGAATCTCGAGAAGGAGCTTTCGCTCGGCGGGATGCTCATTCGTCGCGGGATCGCCGTGGCGGCCATCGACGGCTATTTCAACGGCGAGCGTGTGAAGAAAGGGCCTCGCGGCACGGTGGAACGTGACGCCGCCGGGCAAGAGCTTTCGTTATTCAAACTGCATCTGTGGCAAGGGCGCTCGCTGTGGGGAATGATGCTCCGCGACGAGCAATGCTTGATCGACTATTTGCAAACGCGCAGAGTTGGACGGCGATCGGATCGGCGGCACCGGCATGAGCATGGGCTGCACCCGCGCCTGGTGGCTCGCGGCGATCGACGAACGAGTTAAGGCGATCGTCGGGGTCGCCTGCTTCACGCGCTACACGGAAATGCTGGCCCATGCGAAAGGACACGGCATCTACTACTTCGTGCCGGGCCTGATCAAACACTTCGATAGCGAGGCGATCATGGCGCTCGTCGCACCCCGGCCGATGTTGCAGCTTTCGGGCGATCAAGATTACAACGCGCCGCCCGACGGGGTCGAGGTGCTCGAACGAAAGCTCGGCGCAGTGTATGCCTTATATCAAAAGCCCGAGGCGTTTCGCAGCGTGATGTACCGCAACACGGGCCATGAGTATCTGCCGGAGATGCGTCATGAGATGGCCGATTGGTTCGCGAAGCATTTGAAACCATCGCCGTGACGTAGTTTCGAGGAAATCCGACGGCTAGACTGAAGCGGCACGCCGAAAGTCCGAACGTCGCGCCGGCGACGAACTCACTCCGAGGGGAACGTTCCCGATGAAAATCGAATGCCCGACCCGGTTTCGTAAGCACTACTCTTGGGCCTCGCTGGCCTTGGCGATGGCATGCCTAGCGAGTCCGCTTGCGGCGGAAGACACGCGCGTGCCGAAGTGGGACGCGCGCGGCCTCGGGCTATTACCGCCGCAAGGAATCGCTTGTCTCGACGTCAGCGACGACGGCTCGCGGATCGTCGTGGGAACGATCGCGCCGGCCGCCGAGCCGAGCGTGCATGTGCTCGATGCCGCCGGAAAGATCTTGAAGTCGTATCGTGTCGGGCAGCGTTGGATCGGACAAGTTGCGGCCGCATCCGGTGACCAAGCGTTTGCAATGTGCATGATGCCCAACGGCTCCGCGTTCGACGAACCGACCACGTATGCTTGCGGCGAGTCGACCTTGCCGATCGTCGGAGGGACCGGCGGGATCTCGTTGTTCCATTACGGAGACCATAGCAACCACGTCGGCAAGCAATTGCGTTCCTATTCCGGCGGCGCCGTAACGCTCAATGAGAATCAAATTCTTTGGCTCGATGTCGCGAAAGCCGAACCGGCTCCGACGGCGGATGCGGCGCGCGGATCCGTGCGGAATCTTTCAAACCCGACGGCGAAGTCGTACTTTCGGAATCTCAAACCTACGGTACTCTCCGTGCATCGCAGCGGCGTCGCGCTCGTCGGCGGACATGCCGACGGCGACACGAAGGAGACTAAGTCGAACAACTTGTTCCTGTTCCGCCCGGGCACGCAAACGCCGATCTGGTCGCGACCGATCGTCGCCGAGGTTGCGGAATCGACCGCGCCAGAGCTCGGAGAATATGGCCGGCCGCTGTTGGCCGACGGAAGCCGCGGCCTGTTGCCTCAGCGCGACGAGCCGATCTCCGCACCGCTCTCGATCGGCGTGACGCGCGATTCGGAATTCTCCGAAAGCACGTCGCGCGTCGCCACGGCCGACTATCGCGGTTGGCAGCGCTGGGTTCGATCGTCGGCCACCGGGGTCGACACTCCGTACGGCGTGCGTTTCATGCCCGCCAAACCGACGATTACGGTTTACGACGGCGGAGGCAAGGTCGTTCGTCGGTTCGATGCCGCGAAGTTTTCGCAGGCCTGTTGGGTCGACCTCGAGTTCTTGCCCGGCGGTCGAAAGCTGCTGGCCTATCCGCACCACTGGACCTGTCGCGGCCTAGCGGGCCAATCGATTCTCCCGGCCGACGATCGAGCGCAGACGATGTGGCTCTTAGACATCGAGACCGGCGAGATCCGCACGCGCGAATTTCCCGACGCGATCGCAAGCCTCGCCGTAGCCGACGACGGAACGACCGCCATCGCGTGTTGGAACGGTCGTGTTTACCGGCTCGCCGAAGCTGCGCTCGTCGAGGGGGCGTTGCCTGCCGGCATCGAGGTCGGTAAACCAGCGCTCGTCAAGTTCGATCGTTCCGGCAAGCGACTGATCGCCGCTACTACCTCGGGTGAGATTCTGAATCTCTCCGCGAACGCTAAGGCGGAACGACTCGTCGATCTCGCGGTCGCCGTGCCGACGACTGAGAAGTCGTGGATCAAGAATGCAAACGGCGTGAAGCTCGCCCAAGGTCTGTGGGAGTTGCCGGGAGGCCGCGTCGAAAGCGATCTAGGTGGGCAGCGGATCATCGAAGCGCCGGACGGCTTGATCCTGCTCGAAGGGCATGCGGGTCTCTCCTTCGAGCGTGAATGGAAAGCGATCGAGTCCGTCGGGCTTGATCCGCGGCGAATCAAATACGTGCTCGCCACGCACGAACACGGCGATCATGCTCCCGGCGCTTATCTCTGGCGCGTCGCTACCGGTGCGCAGTTCATTTGTAGTCGCGAGATGGCCTACACGTTGCAGCACCAGCTTCCCGACGGCACGGGCTACGGGCTGCATCCACCGGTGCCGACGGATATCAAGATCGACGAAGAACGGGTACTCGATCTCGCGGGCTTGCGCGTCGTTGCTCTCAGATTGCCGGGGCACACTTTCGGATCGATGGGTTGGCTCTTCGAGCGCGACGGTAAGAGGTTCGTCGCGATCGGCGATTTGATTATGCCCGAGGGGCGGCTAGGTTATGCGGGGAGCATCAATTTCAGTCCGCAGCAAGTGTTGGAAAGCCTGCGCAAGCTCGACTCGCTACGCGTCGACACCGTCTTGCCGGGGCATGGTCCGGTCGTCGGGCCCGATAAATACGTGGCGGCCGGCATCGCATTCGGCATGCACGTCGGGTGGGGGAAGATGACTCCCGAAAAGCCCGATCCTCGTTTCCGCATCCACCAATCGAACGTACTCGTTACGGGGTTTCTTTCCGGTGCCGTTTCGGCCGACTTCGGAGACATCGACGGAGATGGCTTGCCCGACGTCGCGGTCGTTTCGCCCGACGGAGAGCGGAGCATCGTGAAAGTGTTTCTCAATCGGAGCGAGCGCGAGGGACTTTTCGATCCGATGAAGGCAGACTTCGAAATTCCGGTTCCGGATATCGGCCTGCCGCAAAAGATTCGGCTACGGACGTTGAACGGCGATCGAAGGGGCGACTTCTTCGTTGTCGGTCGAGCGGCGTCGGCGTTGCTCTCTTCGCGCGACCAAGTCGGCGCATACGACATCAAGACGTTTAGCGTACAAGAACCGTATCAGCTGCGCGTCGTCGACCGGAAGGAGTCGGGCGCCGGCAGAGTCGTCGCGTTCGGTCAATTCAGCGGAGCTCAGGTCGTCACGTCGGATCCAGCGGGCCGTTTACGCGCCGAACCGTTAACGCCGACGCTCAAGGTTCCTTACGCCGACATTCGCGAACTCGACCTCAACGGGGACGGCCGCTTGGATTGGGTCTCCAACGACGGAAGCGTTCGCTTGCGCGATGCCAGCGACGTTATTCCCGAGGCGGCGACGTTGCGACTTCAGGTACCCAGCTCCGGTGAATGGTTGCACCTAGGGGTCGGCGATGTGAACGGCGATCGGAAGCCCGACGTCATCATCACGGAACGAGAAGGAAAGATATTGGCGTTTCATAATACGGGCGATGCACGAGTGCCGTTCGCCGCGCAGCCGAGCACCACGCTCGAACTGAAGCCGGAGGGAACACTGCAAGTCGTACATGCGCGCGACGCCGCGACCGTCGCCGATTGGAACGGCGACGGCTTCGACGATCTGCTCTTCGGCCTTAGCCAGCGCGACGAAGTGCGAGTGTTTCTCGGCAGTGCGGCCGGCCTCGGAGTAGATCGGACGGAGAAGATCGTGCTCGACTATCTGCTGCACTTCGAGCACTCCGTGACCGTGGCCGACTTCAACGCCGACGGCCGCCCGGACTTGGCTTGCTTCGCCATCGTGCAAGGAGGCCCCGCCACGCCGTTCATCTGGTTGCAACCCAGCCGCGCGAAGTAGGATGCCTACGAGCAGCAACCACCGCTCGGGGCGGCACCGCCGAACGAGAGGAACTCGCCGGCATGCGGCATCGCCGCGAGCGCCGCGGCCTGCGCGGCCGTGACGCGAACGCGTCGGCCGCGAGGAAAGATGTTGCCGTAGTCGTCATGCAGTTCGCGCCAAGGGCCGCGATAAAGAACGTCGACCGTCTTCTCGGCGCAAGGTTCGGCTGCGGGCGCCGAAGCCGCGAGCCTCGTTTCGCGAAGTTGAGCTTCGCCGACGGTGAAGCAAGGTTTTTCGCCGAGTTTTACGAACCGAACTCCGACGAATCCCGCCTCGGCAAAGAACTCGCTCGCTTCCGTTTCCGTCCATACGTGCTCAACCAAAGACGCCGGGCCGGGCAAGACCGGCTTCTCCGGCAGCGGTCGATCGGACGTCAAGGCATGCGCTCCGATCGTTCCCCCGGGACGCAACACGCGACGCACCTCTTGCATGAAGGTGCTCACTCGTGCCCGCTCCAGCTTCATGTTCAGCGTCCCTAGCAGCTGAACATCGTCGACCGAACCGTCGGCAAGGTCGATGCGCTCGGGCAATGGTTGCGTGAGTAGATGTTGCCAAACGACGGCAGTCGCTTGCGGCGTCGACGATGGAAGCGCCGCGGACGTGGTCGGCTGCAAGACATTGAGCCGGCCGCGGAAAGTCGAGTTGCCGGTGAGCCCTTGCGTACGGCTTGGGTTATGCTCGTCGTGCTCGTCGGCGTCGCCATGCAGAACATAGAGTTCCCACAACGCACCGTCGGGATCTTGAACCCAGAACTTCGTCTGCTTCGAGTAGCAACACTCGACTCCCTCTTCGCGCTGCGTGGCGAAGCCTGCTTGTTCGAGCCGAAGCTGGACGGCGACCAGCGCTGCCGAATCAAGTAAGCGGAGTCCGACGTGGTTCATATGTCCGCCGCTGCTGGGCGGAATCGGAATGAGCGACAACACGACCGGCGGTTCGGCCAGCTCGAACTTCGCGTAGTCGCCGCGCACCTTCGCCGGCTCGACTCCGAACAATACGCGGTAGAACGCGAGGGAGCGAAAGAGGTTGCCGGTGTTGAGCGAGATGTGAAACTTGACGACATCCGCGGCGGTTTCGAGCGTAGACATACTAAGTCGCCGGCAAGGGGAAGTAGTTCGAAGCTAGACCGAGGCATTCTCTTCGCTCAGCTTCGGCGAGGCAACGAAAACCGCTGCCCAACCGACGAGAAGCACGATGAACGCCATTCCGATAATCGCGGGCCGATAGGAACCGGTAAATTCGATCGACGCTCCGAAGAGGATCGGACCTAGCGCCGAGGCGAAGACCGTCAGCATTTGAGCGGCCCCTTGAATGCGCCCGAGTTCGCGACGGCCGAACAGTCGAGGGAACACGGCGAAGAAGATGACCGTGATCATGCCGCCGGAGAAACTCGTCAGGGTCGACACGGCGATCAACTGCTGCTTCGTGTCGATCCAGGTCAGGCCCAGGAGCGATACGGCGTACAACGTCATCCCAAGGGTCGTGAGCCGTTGGTAGGTCCAGCGTCGCGCCAGCCCGCCGCAGGCCGCTTGCCCCAGCAAGCCGAACGGCGCAGCGATCACGGCCGTCTGATAGTAGGTCGCATAGTCGAAGCCGCGCTCGGCGAGAATTTTTCCGTTGAAAAGCGTAATGCCCGCCGCTACGAGCCCGAAGAGCGAAGTGGCCGAAGCGAAGAGCCAGAAGGCGGGGGTCGCGAGTGCTTGGCGGAGGGTAAAGCCGCGACCGACCGTCGCTTCGGAACTCTCGTCGGCGAACATCGGCAATGTTTTCGGCAACAGCCAAGCGGCCGGAGCCAGGCACAGCACGGCAATGCCGATGCCCGACCAAGCGTAACGCCAGCCGGCTTCTTTTACACTTGAGCCGACCATTCCGACCGAGGCCATGAACCCGATCGTCATCCATAAGCTGAAGGCGGCCATCGGCCACGTCTGGCGGCGATCGAACGACTTGCCGACGATCGCAATGCTCACCACCGACATCGCGCTCTGGCCGAACGCGCGGGTCAGCGTAATCAAGATCAGCAGCATCGAGGTCGTCGTCACGCCGGCCATGCCGCGCGTCACGACGCCAAGCGCCAACGCCGTGCCGAACAACACGACGCGCAGTCCGTATCGGTCGATCAAACGCCCGGTCGGAAAGCAAGCCAAGGCGCCGATCAGCGTGGCCCAGAGGTTGATATGGCTGAACTCAAGTTCGCTGAGTTGCAGATCGCGGGTCAGTTGAGCCTCGACGAACCCGAGGCCGAACGTGCGACCGGGAAACGTCGCAACCATCGCCGCAGCCGCCACGACGAGCGTCACGACGTTGCGAGCCGTACGCTGTTCGTCGACGGGTTGCCCGATCTCTTCCGGCGATGTTGCCGGTAGTGCGCGATCTTCCGCGGTACTCATTGGAAAGCGATGCTCATTGGAAATACGTTTCCGTCTTGCCGTATTCCGCATAGCGAGCGACGAGCCACTCGTGAAAGTAGGCGTAGTGCCCGGCGCGTTGCTCGCCCCCGTCGCTCAGGGCGTTGTAGCTTAGGTAGAGTTGGCGGCGGTAACGATCGGTCCGGTTCGGGCCGGAGCGATGCGGAGTAAAGCCGTCGAAGATCGCGACGTCGCCGGGCTGAAGATCGAGCTTCACACCGCGGGAGAGGTCGATCTTGTCGAGCGGAATCTCGTGATACATGCCGTCTTCGGGCATGATCGAGCCTTGCTTGTGATAGCCGGGAAACAACTCCGTGGCTCCGTTTTCTTCGTCGGCCGGGTCGATCGCGATCAAGACCGTGACGAACGAACGCGGAAACGTCTTCCAAGCGATGTAGTCTTGATGCATCCCATAGCCGACGGCTCCCGGCGGCTTGTAGATCAGCTTGTCTTTGAAGAGGCAGCCCGGCTCGCCGTAGATTTCGGCCAAAGGATCGAGAATGCGGCGGTCCTCGGCCACTTGCCCGATGAGCGGGCTGATGTCGATCACGGGATCGAAGCACTCGAACGTGCATTCGCCGGTTTCAACGTGATTTTGCCAGCGGCAGCGAATGTTCTTGATGTCGATCAGGTCTTTGCGCCACCAGAGCTTGCTCGCTTCAGCTTCGAGCGCGGCCGTTTCTTGCGGCGAGAACGCACCGCGAAGCACGACGAAGCCATCGGCGGCGTATTGCTGCGATTGCTCATCGGAGAGGGAATAGGTGGAACCGGCGGTCGTCGACATAGATCGCTCCGAGCAGTTTCGACGAATCTGCAAATTACATGCGACACTCTTAAGAACGTGATAAGTTTAATCCTCCGTCGAACTCAGGGAAAGCGGCCCAGTCGGAAGCGCTCCCGCCCACCGCCCGTCCCGCCCCCGTATATTAGCCCCCATGTCCGTCGTCGCTCCCGCCGTCGAACCCGCCATTAAATCTGTCGTCGAGCGCGTCATCGAACCACGCCGACCGATTCGCTTCCTCATGTTGGGAGGCTTTCTGGGCGCCGGGAAGACGACCGCGATCGCACGCCTGGCGCGGCATTTTCAAACGCAGGGTAAAAGCGTTGCGTTGATCACCAACGATAAGGCTTCCGACCTGGTCGATACGTTGAACCTCCGCGCTCAAGGGTTCCACGTCGGTGAGTTGCCGGGGATCTGCTTTTGCGGCAACGTCGGCGAGTTGATCGAGATGATCCGAGTGCTCGGTGTAGCGGGTCGTCCCGACGTGGTGATCGCCGAGCCGGTCGGGAGTTGCCTCGATATGGTCGCGACCGTGCTCCAACCGCTGCGCGCAGCGTATGGTCGAGAGTTCGAAGTAGCGCCCTTCGGGGTGTTGGTCAAGCCGACGCACGCCGTCAAGATTTTGCGGAACGAAGACAACGCCGGCTTCTCCCCGAAAGCGGCTTACATCTTTCGCAAGCAACTCGAAGAAGCCGACTTCGTCGTCGTGAATCGGATCGACCAACTCACGCCGCTGCAAGTCGCGGAGATTACGAGCTTGCTCCATGAGCAGTATCCGCAACTCGCCGTCTTAGCGATGTCGGCCACGACAGGCGCCGGCTTCGAGCACGTCGCCACGATGTTCGAGCAGAGCGACCGAAACGACAAGCCGGCGGTGCCGCTCGACTACACAGTCTATGGAGCCGGCGAAGCCGAGCTCGGTTGGCTCAACGGAAGCATACTCGTCACGGCCGAGCGAGCGGTTCCGATCGACGACTTATTGCTCGATGTCGTCCGTGCGATTCGGGAGCGGCTGCGGCAACTCCAGGCCGAGGTCAGCCACTTGAAAGTGATCGGCATTCAAGGAGGGAAGTTCGCCGTCGCGAATCTCATCAGCACCGCCGCCGAACCGGAGTTGTCGCAGCCGGGCGCATGTGAGTTGGCCGCGCTGCAGCTGATCATCAACGCGCGTGTCGGCTGCGCGCCCGAAGAACTGCGACAAGCCGTCGAGCTGGGCTTACGCGCAGCGGCCGACGCGCACCGCTGCTCACTCGAAGAGATCGAGATGCAATGCTTCCGACCGGGCGTTGCGACGCCCGGCTAGCATTGCATCGCCCCTGTATTCCGCCGGATCCACGGTCGGACGGCCATGAGAATATTGCAAGCATCAGTAGTTACGACTGCGTAACCTACGAAGTTCTTACCACGATCAGATTCTAGTTTTGAGACGTAAGCCGAGGGTGACGATAGTCCCAGGTAACGCAAGGTGTTTATGCGCCCCTAGAGATACTACAAGGGTTACAAGGATGTCACTCCGCTCCTGGCTCGGACTTTTCGTTACCTCCGGAGCGCTCGCCTGGAGCGTCCTTGATGGTGGTATCGCCGCTGCTCAGCAGCCGACCCCGCCCGTAGCGACACCGACCCAGCCGGGAAATACGGTCCCGCGACTCCCGGAAACGGAAGTGGTGGCCGAGCCGCCGGCTCCGAACCTGACGCCCAACTTCCAGCCGTTTCAGCCGACCCCCTCGATCCTCACGGCCAACGCGTTTCAACCAGGCGGCGTCGCCGGTTATCAAGCGACCTCGTCGACGACCGGTTCGCTGATCGACATGCCGAAGATTCTCTATCCGGGCTCGGTCGACACGATCACGCAACAGATGCGCCATGATCAACAGATCATCAACGTCGACGACGTCATCCGCGACATCGCCGGTGCGGTGAAGGCCAACGGCAACGGCGGCGACGGCGTTCGTCGTCCCGACCAGTTCATCGTGCGCGGCTTTGAATTGACTTCGGAAAACTTCCGCAAAAACGGCTTCCTCGACCCGACGAACACGCCGCGCGATTTCGCGAATATCGAGCGGATCGACATCTTGAAGGGCCCCGCTTCCATCGTTTACGGCTCGGCGCTTCCTTCCGGTACGTTCAACGTGATCACGAAGCGCGCTCAACAAGATCGCTTCGTCGTCGGCACGGCGCAGGTCGGCAGCTTCGACTTCCAGCGCTTCACCGTCGACGCGAACAACATGAACCAAGCGGGAGACATTCTCTTCCGCGTCAACGCCGCGCATCAGCAAGGAAACAGTTTCCGCGGCTACGGCTCGAACGAACGGACGTTCGTCGCGCCGACGTTCACGGTCCTGCTCGACGACGACACGTTCCTCGTCTACGAAGCGGAATTCAACAACGATCGACGGCAGTACGATACGGGCCTCACGGCGATCAACGGCAATACTCGCGCACTTCCAAGCAGCCGCTTTCTCGGAAACTCCGGCAATTTCCTGAAGTCTCACGACTATCGCAACACGCTGTCGTTGACCCACAACATCAACGACGACTGGTCGTTCTACCTCGGCGGCAGCTCGCTGTTCTACGATCAACAGCTTCAAGGGGACCAACCGGGGTTCGCCTTCGCAACCGGGTCCATCAATCCGACGACAGGATTCTACAACGCCGCCGGCGCAGGAATTTATCCGGATCTTCCCCGCCGACAATTCACGGGTGGGCAATCGGGACAAAACCAAGCCCTGATCGCCAACCTCAACGGCAACTTCGATGGTCCGCTGTTTGAGCACAACTTGGTCGTCGGCACGGAGCAAGATTGGCGTTTTCAGCACGCCAACTTCGGCTCGACCGATCCGCGGCTGATTGCTCTGGATCCGACCACGAACTTACTGGCCGTCGATCCGACATTGCCCGGCCCGTTCGGAGGCTTCGTCACGAATCCACCGGTTACGTTCGCTTTCAACGGATTGTACCAGAGTCGTCACTCCGTTTACTTTCAAGATCTCGTCACTCTCAGCGAGCGTTGGAAAGTACTCTATGGGGCTCGCTACGATCATGTCGGGCAAACATCCGATTTCACTATTCCCAATGGGTTTGGAGGGACCGCTTCCTTCTTTTCGAAAAACTCGTTCGACCAAGGTACTCCGCGCGTCGGCTTGATCTTCGAAGCCGTGCCGGATGCGCTGTCGTTCTATTCCATGTACACGTCGTCGTTCAATCCCGTCGGTGGTGCGGCCTTCGGGCTTCCGCTGCCCGGTGCGAATACGAACCCGGAGCTTGGTCAGATCTTCGAGTCGGGCTTCAAAGCAAACATCTTCGACAACCTGACTTATACCTTCAGTGCGTTCAATATCTATCGTCAGAACGTCGCCGTTCAGCCGGACAGCGGGATCATGTATGCCCAAGCGGACCAACGGAGCAAAGGCATCGAAATGACGCTCGTCGGTCAATGGACCGAGCGGATGAGCACGATCAGCAACTACTCGTATACCGACGTGAAGCAACGAGATACGACGAACGATCCGCTCTATAACATCAACGGTCGTGTGCGAGGTGTGCCGTTTAACTTGGCGAACGTTTGGACGCGCTACAACTTCATTCAAGAGCGCGATCGAACGTTCGGGGCCGCGCTCGGCTGGGTCTACGTCGGTGATCGTCGCGGCGACTACGGAGGCGCTTTCGGCAGCCCATTGCGTCTCGACTCGTATAACCGCTGGGATATCGGTCTCTTCGCTCGCAAAGGTCGGTTCGACAGTGCCGGCTATCTTGAGAACGTGTTCAACGCCCGTTATGAAACCGGCTCGCTCGACCAGTACCAGATCTTCCCAGGGGCTCCGGTCAATTTCCGCCTGCAAGCGGGAATCACGTTCTAGCCCTCACCGCTCTCCGCCCGTCCGTGGTTGCCGGTCCGCCGCATTCGTGCGGCGGATCAACAAACCGCAGTATTCGCTCGCTAAGGGCGCAACGGAAAGCGTAAAAATTCCGCGGAACTAAGAGTTAGCTTACGGCCGAGACGGAGGCGTGTAGAGAGGATCGTCGGGGCAAGTTCGTTCCCGACTACTTTTCGTAGCTGTCGGTACGGAATAGCGCTGCCGGAAGTCCGGCGCCGTTGTAGAGCGTGGCCCGGGGGTTGTTCGACCAGGCGAAGCGCACCGCGACCGGCTTGGCGATCTCGGAGCTCGATACCGTGATGGTATCACCTTGCACGACCGGCTTCGCCCAGACGAATTTGCCGTCCTCACCGGCGATCGCAAATACACGATCGGCGTCGCCGCGCAGCGAAAGCCCTCCCTCGGCGTGATCGAAGCGGAGAACGACGGCGCTCCCTTCGATCGCATGGCTCTTGAGCGTCGGCCCGGAATATTCCACTTGCTTGCCGTAGTCTTTGGCGAGGGCCAATAGCGCCAGTCGCAGGCCGACGTCTTGTTTGTTGGTCGGATGAATATCGCCGGCGGCGCCGATGTCGTTGATCACCGCGAGGCCGGATTTCGAGACGCGCTCGGAGACGAGTCGCTGCGCTTCTTGGATCTGCGTCCAGCCGGTGTAACGTGGCGCTTCGTCGTGCGCTTCGAAGTTCGCGAGTTGCGTGATGTAGAACGGGAAATCGTCGGCGGAGAAGCTCTTGCGCCAATCGGCGATCAGCTTCGGGAGTAAGACTTGATACTGGGCTCCGCGGCCGTTGTTGTTCTCGCCTTGATACCAGATCGCTCCTTTAATCGCGGCCGGCGCGAGCGGCGCGATCATGCCGTTGTAAAGTCCCGTTACCGTGGTGTGATAGCCGCGAAACTGTAGCGGCGGCTTCGGGAGCTTCTCCATCGGCGCGCTCGCTAAACACCGCCAAGCACCGGCGAGTGATATCGGCGGTTCGCCCACCGATGTAAGTTTCATGTCGCTCTCTAATCCACCGAGCCCACCTCCGCCGCCCCCATCCACTACGCGCAGGGCAATCAGATTCCGCCCGGCCTTCACCAAGCGACCAGGCACGGTATGTACGCGGGCGACATTGTGAACATTGGTGACTCCGATCATTTCGCCGTTCCAGAAAATCGTGCCACGATCGTCGACGGTCCCGAGCCCGAGCTTCAGGTCTTTGCCGGCCCAACTCGCCGGCACATCCACCTCGCGACGGAACCAGACGATCCCGTCGAACTGCGGATACGGTCCGTCGGGATAGTCGAAGAGTCGCGGCAGTTTCCAAGTCTTCCAGGCGGCGTCGGAGGTGGCCGGTAGGTTCCATTTGGCTTGGGTGCCGGGATCGTTCTCCGTCCACCACGCGGCCATCCGCTCGTCGTAACGATCGGTCCCCGCGGCCTGAGCCTGGATCGCTTCGACGCGCTCTTGAAAGTCGGGCATCGTGCCGAGCGCTGCGGCGCTGAGCCACGCCTCGGCATTCGTACCGCCGAAACTAGAGTCGATCAGCCCGATCGGCACGCCGGTCTCTTGATGCAACTTGCGACCGAAGAAGTATCCGACGGCGCTGAACTCCGCCACGGTTTTCGGCGTGCAGACTTGCCACTTCCCTTGAAACGTCTCTTGTGGAGTGATCGCCGGGACGTTCGGAATCGCGAGGAGCCGGATCTGCGGAAAGTCGGCGGCGGCGATTTCGGCTTTGCCGTCTCGTGCGAGCGCGACGGTCCATTCCATGTTCGATTGGCCCGAGCAAATCCAAACGTCGCCGAACAGCAAGTTGTTCAGCGTCACACGTTCGTCGGGCCGCGTACCCGTCACGGTCAACACGTGCGGCCCGCCGGCGGGCTGCGCCGGGAGCTTGAGCATCCATTTGCCGCTTGCATCGGCTTGCGTCGAGAAGTTTGCGCTCCCAAGCGCAACGGTCACGTTGCCGCCGGGCGTCGTCCAACCCCAGATCGGCGCCACGCGATCGCGCTGCACGACGGCGTTTTCCGAGAACAAGGGAGAGAGAAACGGTCGGTTCGCCGCTTCGTCGTCGTCCGCTCGTAGAGCGGATTGCAGCGGGAAGCTAACGGCGAGCATTGCGAACGCACAGTGCAGGAAAAACGGATATCGAAGGAAAGCGTAGTACATAAGGTTCGATGCCGACGAAAAAGTGGTGCGAGCGAAGCGATTATGGAAAGCGTTCGACCTGCGTTGAGCGTTCAACCCGCTTTTCGCGAGAGGACTTGGAACACCAACTCCGCCAGCACCTTCGCACCGGCGGCGGTCGTATGCACTTCGTCTTTGTTGTAATACGTCGTGTCTTTCTCATCCCCTGGCTCACCGATGCGTGGATCGGCGGCGAAGTCGACGAGACCGGTCGCGAACGACGAGTAGTTGTCGCGAATCTTCTGGTTCAGCGCCTGACGTTTCGCCTCGAAGTCGGGCGGGACCCTCGTCGGCGGACCCGAGCAACGTGGCAACGCGGTGCCGACGTAAACTTCCCAGCCGAGCTTTCGTCGCGCCTTGCAGTAGGCAGCCAGGTCGTCGAACGTCGCTTCGGCCGTTCTGTTTCCTGCGAGATCGTTGGTGCCGACGAAGACGACTAACTTTGCGCCAGTTGAATAGAGTTGATCGACCTTCGGCAGACTACCGACCGACGCCCCCCACTGCCCCGAGTTGACGATGAACGTCTGCGGCAGAAGCAATTGCAGTTGCGAGGGATACTCTTCGGTCGCTACGAGGCCGAAGCCGCCGTGCGTGCCGTCGGTGATGGAGTCGCCGACGCAGACGATTCGCGGCACATCGAGCCGGGTGCCCAAGTGGCGATCGATCTGCGTTCGCCGTTCGGCCGCTACGTCGGAACCGAGGATCACCGCCTCGAGGTCCATCGCCGTGAAGCCCGCCGGATACGGGACCAACTGCGCGCCGATGCAGAGCTTGGTCGAAGTTCCGGCGAAGCAATCTCCTTCGGCGATCGGCAACCCGTCGACGGACATCTTGAAGCGCTTCGCGCGAGCGCTCACATGCACGACCTGCATGATGTTCTGCGCGGTCGAGCGTTCGTAATCCTGCGTTTGCAGTCGGAAGCCATCCGGCCCGGTGAAGTTCAAGCCCGGCGGCGACAGGCCGCTGAGGATCGCGGTGTTCGCCGCGGGAGCAGCTTTGAGAATGCGGTATCGCACCCAATAGTCGAGCGTAACGAGCGGAACTTTCGTTTCGATCAGATAATGATCGTCGATGCCGTCGAACCGCAAGACCGGTCGCCCCTCAACGAAGCGCAGCGTCGCTCGCTTAGCGAGATCGGCTTGCTTGAAGGTAAGGCCATGGCCCGTCCGTTCGTCGCGAAACGCGGCGACGAATTCCCCCTCGGCCGTAGCCGGCTCCATACAGGCCTCGTCGCGATACAGCCCGAGCGGTTGGAGCGGCACTCCCGGCGCGCTCTGCCGAGTTTCCATCGCATGCGTTTCCCAGCGCGCTAATAAACCTTCGTTCGAGATCTTTTCACCGGCTGCTGCCATGAACGGCAACAGCATACAGCCGATGCTCGACGCGACCGTACGAACTATGAACGCATGTTTCTTCAAGACGTAACTCTCCGACTAGGTTGAGGCTCGATAGCTAATCGCAGCCATTGTAACCGGCGGCCGGGCCGAGAACAGCAAGCGCGACGCGATTGCCGAGCTCGCCGTCTTGATGAAACCTTGACGTTTCGCGCGTCGGTCTTGACGCCTGTTTGATACCGTTCTCGGTCTAATTCCCTAAGAAGAATCGCTTCTTAAGGGAGACCGGATATGGACTTCGTTTGGCTCGCGACACTGGCGGCGTTTTTCGTCGGCTCGAAGCTGCTGCTCGATCTCTCCTCGCATCTTATGGGAGAGAAATAGTCATGGACTGGACTCACTTGCTTTCCGGAGCGATCGCCGTTTCGCTCGGCATCTACTTGCTCGTAGCGCTCCTCAAACCGGAGTGGTTCGCATGAACATCCACGGACTCTTCGAGCTCTCGCTGTTCGTGATCGTACTGGGCGCGTGCGTCAAGCCGCTCGGCGGTTACATGGCAGACGTTTATCTCGGCCGGCCGACGTGGTTTAACTGGATCGTCGGCCCCTGCGAAAGACTCGTGTATCGGCTCTCGGGCATCGATCCGAAGTCGGAGATGACGTGGCGGCAATACGCCGCCGCATTGCTCGCGTTCAGCTTCGTTAGCGCCGGCGCGGTCTACGCCGTGCAACGTCTGCAATCTCTGTTGCCGTTCAATCCGGAAGGGCTTGCGGCGGTGTCGCCCGATTCGTCGTTCAATACGGCGATCAGCTTTGCGACGAACACGAATTGGCAAGGCTACGCCGGCGAGACGACGATGAGTTATTTCACGCAGATCGCCGCGCTCGGCGTGCAGAATTTCGTTTCGGCCGCTGCCGGTATGGCAGTGCTCGTAGCTTTCGTGCGCGGCTTCATGCGACAAAGCATCGCGACGCTCGGCAATTTCTGGACCGATCTCGTGCGCGGAACGCTCTACATTCTCCTGCCGTTGTCGCTCTTGCTCGCGCTGGTGTTGGTGTCGCAAGGAGTTGTGCAGACCTTTTCGGCATCGTGCGAAGTCACGCTCGTCGAGCCGACCGCGAACGCGAACGGCAACACTATCGCAACACAGCGCATCGCGCTCGGCCCGGCCGCTTCGCAAGTGGCGATCAAGCAACTCGGCACCAACGGCGGCGGCTTCTTCAACGTGAACTCGGCCCATCCGCTGGAGAACCCGACGCCGCTCTCGAATTTTCTCCAGGTGTTGGCGATCCTCGTGATACCAGCTTCGCTCTGTTACACATTCGGCGAGATGATCGGCGATCGGCGGCAAGGCTGGACCGTGCTGGCGGCGATGACCGCGATCTTCGGCGCGATGTTGCTCGTTGCGGTCTGGTCGGAACAGCACGGCAATCCTGCGCTCGTCGCGCTCGGCGTCGATCAAACCTCGAGCGACGTGCAATCGGGCGGCAACATGGAAGGGAAGGAGACTCGCTTCGGTGCGATGAACTCCGCGCTCTGGGGCATCGCGACGACGGCCGCCTCGAACGGCTCCGTCAACGCGATGCACGACTCGTTCATGCCCCTCGGCGGGCTCGCCGCGATGTGGCTTATGCAACTCGGTGAAGTCGTCTTCGGCGGCGTCGGCTCCGGGCTCTACGGCATGCTTACGTTCGCGATCATTGCCGTGTTCATCGCGGGCTTGATGGTCGGGCGCACACCGGAATACCTCGGCAAGAAGATCGGCGCGTTCGAGATGAAGATGGCGTCGCTCGTGATCTTGCTCCCCTGTGCGATGGTGCTGCTCGGCACTGCGGCAGCCGTGCTCATGCCGCAAGGAAAAGCGACCGTCTTCAATCCGGGCCCACACGGCTTCAGCGAAGTCCTCTATGCGTTTTCTTCGGCGTCGAACAACAACGGCAGCGCTTTCGCGGGCCTGGGTGCGAATACGCCGTTCTACAACGGCTTGCTCGGGCTCGCGATGCTCATCGGCCGATTCTGGGTCATGGTGCCGGTCCTGGCGATCGCCGGCTCGCTCGCCGCGAAGAAGAAAGTGCCGACGGGGGCCGGCACTTTGCCGACCCATACGCCGCTGTTCGCAGGTTTGTTGATCGCGGTGGTTGTCGTGGTCGGAGCTTTGAGTTTCTTTCCGGCGTTGGCGCTGGGGCCGATCGTCGAACAGTTGATGTTGAACACCGCCGGGATAGGAGCCCAATGATGACTACGACCACGACGCAAACTCCGAAGCTGAACGTTGCCGATGTGCGAGATGCGATTTATTCGTCGTTACGCAAGCTGAGCCCGCGGCATCAGGTTCGCAACCCAGTGATGTTCGTCGTGTATCTCGGCAGCATCCTCACGACGTTGATTTGGCTCCGCGCGCTCGCCGGTGCAGTGGGAGTCGAATCGACCGGCTTCATCGGTGCCGTATCCGTTTGGCTCTGGTTTACGGTGCTATTCGCAAACTTTGCGGAGGCGATCGCCGAAGGGCGCGGGAAGGCACAAGCCGCGAGCCTGCGTAAGACTCGCGCCGACGTACCCGCACGGAAGCTCCTCGATCCGACGAAGCGCGACACGGTTCCTATCGCTTCGAGCGAACTGCGCATCGGCGACCTCGTGATCGTACGGGCCGGGGAAACGATTCCCGCCGACGGCGACGTCGTCGAAGGAGTCGCGTCGGTCGATGAAAGTGCGATCACCGGCGAGAGCGCGCCGGTCGTGCGCGAAAGCGGCGGCGATCGAAGCGCCGTGACCGGCGGCACGCGCGTGATCTCCGATTGGCTGATCATTCGTGTATCGACGTTGCCCGGCGAGAGCTTCCTCGATCGGATGATCGCGATGGTCGAAGGGGCGAAGCGGCAGAAGACGCCGAACGAAATCGCACTCGGCATCCTACTCGCGGCGTTGACGTTGATCTTCCTGCTCGTCACAGCGACGCTCTATCCGTTTTCGCTCTACGGCGTCGAGATGTCCGGGCAAGGTTCGCCGATCACCGTGACCGTGCTTGTCGCGCTCTTGGTCTGCTTGGCTCCGACGACGATCGGCGCACTTCTCTCGGCCATCGGCATCGCCGGGATGAATCGCTTAAGCAAGGCGAACGTCATCGCGATGTCGGGCCGAGCCGTCGAGGCGGCGGGGGACATCGATGTGTTGCTACTCGACAAGACCGGCACGATCACGCTCGGCAACCGTCAGGCGACCCGCTTCGTTCCGGCAGGCGACGTGAGCGAGCAAGACCTGGCGGAGGCATCGCACCTGGCTTCCTTGGCCGACGAAACGGCCGAAGGGCGGAGCATCGTCGTGCTGGCGAAGAATCGCTTCGGCCTCCGCGGGCGGAACCTCGAGCAGATCAAACCGAACTTCATTCAGTTCTCGGCGAAGACGCGGATGAGCGGCGTCGATTACGAAGGGCATCGGATTCTCAAAGGGGCGACCGACAGCGTCGAAGCCCATGTCCGCACTCTCGGCGGCTTCGTGCCCGACGGCGTCCGCGTGGCGGTAAAGGAAATCGCGCAGGCCGGTGGTACGCCGCTGGTCGTCTGTCGCGATGCAAAAGTGCTCGGCACGATCGAACTCAAGGACATCGTCAAAGGAGGGATCAAAGAGCGATTCTCGGAGCTCCGTCGTATGGGAATCAAGACGATCATGATCACCGGCGACAATCCGCTCACAGCCGCCGCGATTGCGGCCGAGGCCGGCGTCGACGATTTCCTCGCCGAAGCCACACCCGAGGCGAAGCTCAAGCTTATTCGCGACTACCAAACCGGCGGACGCTTGGTCGCGATGACCGGCGACGGCACGAACGACGCCCCGGCGCTGGCTCAGGCCGATGTCGCCGTGGCGATGAACAGCGGCACGCAAGCCGCAAAGGAAGCCGGCAACATGGTCGATCTCGATTCGAACCCGACGAAGCTGATCGAGATCGTCGGCATCGGCAAAACGCTCTTGATGACGCGCGGCTCGCTCACGACGTTCAGCATCGCGAACGACGTCGCCAAATACTTCGCGATCTTGCCGGCCGCGTTTGCGTCGACCTATCCCGCCCTCAAGGCACTCGACGTCATGGGGCTCGGCTCGCCGGCGAGCGCGATCATCTCGGCCGTGGTGTTCAATGCGCTGGTGATCGTGGCACTCGTGCCGCTCGCGCTCAAGGGAGTTTCCTATCGACCGGTCGGCGCGGCGCAGTTGCTGCGCGACAATCTCCTGATCTACGGCCTCGGCGGCCTCATCGTGCCGTTCGTCGGCATCAAAGTGATCGACCTGCTCATCACCGGCTTGGGCTTGATCTGATTCGTTCATGTCCCTACCAAGGAGACTTCACTTGCTTCAAAACTTTCGCATCTCGATCATCTTGCTCGGGCTCATGACCTTGCTCACCGGCGGCTTCTATCCGGCGCTGGTTACGGTCGTCGCACAGACGGTCTTCTCGCCTCAAGCCGGCGGCTCGATCATGGAAGCCGACGGCCGAGCGATCGGCTCGGAACTGATCGGGCAGCAGTTTACAAAGCCGGAATACTTCTGGGGCCGGCTCTCGGCGACGAGCCCTGTGCCCTACAATGCCGCGGCGTCGAGCGGATCGAACTTGGGTCCGCTGAACCCAACGTTGAAAGCCGCCGTCGCAGCCCGGATCGCGGCGCTTCGGCAATACGATCCGGAGTTGACCAAGTTCCCGGTCGATCTCGTCACGGCGTCCGGCAGCGGGCTCGATCCGCACATCAGCCTCGCGGCCGCCGAAGTGCAAGTACGACGAGTGGCCGCGGCGCGGCGAATCGGCGAGAATGAAGTGCGCGAGCTGGTGCGGCAACAGACGATTGGCCGGCAATTCGGCTTGCTCGGTGAGCCGCGCGTGAACGTGCTGCCGTTGAATCTTGCCCTCGACCGTTTGGCAAATGACCGCGCCGCTCGGAACTGAAATGACCGCCGAACGTCCGAATCCCGACGCACTCCTCGCTCGCGTGCAGGCCGAAGAAGCGCATGCCGAGCGCGGCCGGCTCATGATCTTCTTCGGCTATGCCGCGGGGGTCGGCAAGACGTACTCGATGCTCGCCACGGCCCGGCGCGCCGCGGCCGCGGGGCGCGACGTCGTCGTCGGTTACGTCGAGCCGCACGGTCGGGCCGAGACCGAAGCCTTGCTCGTCGGGCTCGAAGCGATTCCCGTGCGGAACATCGAGTACCAAGGTGTAGTCCTGTCCGAGTTCGACGTCGATGCCGCGCTCGCGCGGAAGCCGAGCGTGCTGCTGGTCGACGAGCTCGCGCACTCGAATGCCGCCGGTTGCCGCCATGTGAAGCGTTGGCAAGATGTCGAAGAACTGCTCGAAGCCGGCATCGACGTCTGGTCGACGTTGAACGTGCAGCACATCGAAAGCCTGAACGACGTCGTCGGGCAGATCACAGGCGTGGTCGTGCGGGAAACGGTGCCCGACCGCATCTTCGCCTCGGCCGACAATCTGGAGCTCGTTGATATTGCGCCGGAAGAGCTTGTCGAACGTCTGCAAGCCGGCAAAGTTTACATCCCGGCGCAAGCGCAACAGGCGATCGTCGGGTTCTTTAAGCGTGCGAATCTCGCGGCGCTACGCGAACTGTCACTCCGGCACGTCGCGCAGCATGTCCACAGCGATGTGGAATCGGCACGGCGACAACAATCGGTCGTGAAGCCGTGGGCGACGACGGATCGGTTGCTGGTCTGTATCGGCCCGAGCCCGACTACGAGCCGCGTGATTCGGACGGCGAAACGAATGGCCGTGGCGCTCGATGCGCCGTGGTTGGCTGTCGCCGTCGAACGAGACACAGCCACCAGTAATGCCGGGAATCCGGATCGCATCGCGGCCCATTTTCGTTTGGCCGAACGACTCGGAGCCGAAACGGTCACGCTTGCCGGGCACCAGATCGCCGCGACGATTCTCGACTATGCCCGCAGCCGCAACGTGACGAAGATCTGCATCGGCAAGTCGCATGAGCCGCGCTGGAAGCGGTTGTTGTTCGGCACCGTGGTCGATGAGTTGCTGGAGCAAAGCGGCTTGATCGACATCTACGTGATTCAAGGCGAAGAAGAGCCGGCACGCGCACCGGCGCCGGAACACCAATCGGCAGCGCCGCAGGGGGCGCGTACTGCGTGGCGGCCGTACATCGCGACCGCGCTCGTGCTCGCAATTTGCTCCGCGATTGCGCAACTCTTCTCGCGCTGGGGGCTTGCCGAAGCGAACCAAGTGATGGTGTTCCTCGCCGGAGTCGCGTGGGTGGCGTATCGCTTCGGACGTGGGCCTGCGATCGCCGCGAGCGTCGCCGGAGTGTTGCTGTTCGATTTCTTGTTCGTCGCTCCGACATGGACGTTCGCCGTCGCCGACACCGAGTATCTCGTCACGTTCGCCGTGATGCTCGGCATCGGACTGGCGATCAGCACGATCACGGCGCGGCTCAAGTCGCAGCTCGCGCGCGGCGCCGTCCGCGAGCGACGGATCTGTTCGATGTACGAGTTCGGGCGAAAACTCAGCGCGTTGTCGGGAGAGGTGTTTCTCTTGTCGGCCGCGGGGAAGCAAATCGCCGAAGCGATGTACGGCGAGGTCGCGATCTATCGGACCCGGCGCGGCGAACCAGTGACGCTCGTGTTTGGGGAGACGACCTCGATCGGCCGGCATCCCGTCAGTGGGCCGGCTGCGCAATGGGTCGTCGATCACGATCGGATCGCCGGTGCCGGAACCGATACGTTGCCGAATGCCGCCGCACTGTTCGTGCCTTTGTCGGCCTCGCAATCGACGGTCGGCGCGCTCGGCGTACGAGTCGCCGAGATGGAGACGCTGTTGCAGCCCGACCAGCGCCGATTACTGGAAGCGTTCGCCGGTCAGCTCGCGTTGGCGCTCGAGCGCGATGAGATGGCGCTCGAAGCGGCCGAGGCGCGGATTCAAGCGGAATCGGAACAGGTGCGCAGCAGTTTGCTAAGCAGCGTTTCGCACGATCTGAAAACGCCCCTCGCTTCGATCGCCGGTGCGAGTAGCAGCTTGCTCCGTCTGCCTAACACCGACGATGCGGAGACGCGTCGGCAGCTCACCGAGTCGATCTTCGACGAAGCGACTCGGCTTAACCGGCTGTTGGAAAACATTCTCCAAATGTCGCGACTCGATTCCGGCACTGCGAGGCCGAACCTGCAATGGCACGTGCTGGAAGAGATCGTGGGTTCGGCGCTGCGCCGGACGCGCATGGAACTGGAGCCGCGAACCGTGACGGTCCGCCTCGACGAAGGGTTGCCGCTCGTGTTCGTCGACGGCTTGCTGCTCGAGCAACTCTTCGTGAACCTGTTAGAGAACGGAGCCCGCTACACGCCGGCGCAGGCCGAGATCACGATCACGGCGCACGTCGACGTCAAGTGGCTCTTGCTCTCGCTGGCCGACGACGGGCCGGGCCTAGTACCTGGGACGGAACAACGGATCTTCGAAAAGTTCTATCGCGCTTCGCCGACGGCCGACGCCGGGCGCGGCAGCGGGCTCGGGCTGGCGATCTGTCGCGCGATCGCCGAACGCCACGGCGGCACGATCACCGCCGCGAACCGTGCGCAAGGAGGTGCCGAGTTCTTGCTTCGATTGCCGCTTCGCGCCGATTCGCCGAAAGTTTCGGTAGAATGACGGCAAAGCAGATGATATTCAGCCGCCGAACGGAAGCCTGACGATGCCCGGTGCCGAACGACCCGCCGCGTTTCTCGTGCTCGTGATCGAAGACGAGCAACCGATTCGCCGCTTCTTGCGCGCAGCGCTGGAGAACGAAGGCTATCGAATCGTCGAAGCGACTTCGGGCGAAGAGGGTTTAAGAGCGGCGATCGCGCAGCCGCCGGATCTCGTGATCCTAGATCTCGGGCTGCCCGGCGTCGATGGTCAAGAGGTCTTGCGACGATTGCGCGAATGGCTCCAATCGCCGATCATCATCCTCTCGGCCCGCGATCAGGAGAAGCAGAAGATCGAAGCGCTCGACGGCGGTGCCGACGACTACGTGTCGAAGCCGTTCGGTGTCGGCGAGCTTTTAGCTCGGATGCGCAATGCGCTACGGCATGTGAATCGAGCCGGCGAAGCAGCCGAGGTGCAGATCGGCGATTTGCGGATCGACCTGGCGGCGCGGCTCGTACATCGAAGCGATAGACAAATTCATCTCACGCCGCTCGAGTACAAGCTTCTCACGACGCTCGTGAAGAACAGCGGACGCGTGTTGACCCATCGCGCACTGCTGCGCGACGTGTGGGGCCCGAACGACACGCAGGAGACGCACTACCTGCGCGTGTTCATCGCCACGCTCCGCCGCAAGTTGGAAGACGACCCGGCGCAACCCCGCTTCATTCTCACGGAACAAGGCATCGGTTACCGATTTGCCGCGGAGTAAGACGAGTCGTTGCTTATCACGAAGCAGAACGATGGGCTCGAACTCAAGGGCCGGCGTCTTGCCGTTGGGGGAAAGCCCGAGGAACCGCATGACCATCGCGACCTTGGCGTAGGTCGCCGCCGCCGGTCATCAATGAGCCGCGCTGCCCATGTGGGCAGGTTACTTAAGTCGTCATATCGACTGAACTTCCAACCAGAGCGGGTGATGGGGATCGAACCCACGACAGCAGCGTTGGGAACGCGATTTAATAATCGCTGTTCAGCTTAAGAAAACCCGTAGTTTCCCGAGTGCGGGGGAATTCTACACACATCATCGACCATTGCAAAACATTTCATTCAATTTCATTACTGCTCGGCGAAAGAGCGTACGTACAGGTTTCACCCTGTACCGTACAGGATCTGTTCGACGATGCGATTTGAAAGCGTTCGGCCCTGCGATACGAAGACTGCCCCCAACGCTCGCGGAACGTTCGGAGGCAGACCGACCTCGGCCAACGTCGTCGGACGACGTGAGCGTGGACGTGAGGCGACGAGGCGCGGGAACGAGCGACGATCGAACGACGCGGCACGGGCGACATGACGCGACGGGTAGGCCGCCGGGGTGGCCCCCAAATGAAACGCGCGTGGCCGGTGTTGTAGCTACCCTTCGCACTTTTTATCCGTTAAGAAAAGGTAAGCGCAGGATTCGCACCGCTCGACCTTCCATGCCGCGGAGATCTTCATGGGCTTCGTCATCTTCGCCTTGCTCGCGTTCGGCCTGATGCTCGTGCATCACTTCTACTTCGACGCACCCGTTCACGTTCCGCCCGGGACGAAGCCTAAGCCGCATCGCGGTCGGGACCGTTCCGAACCCGTGGAGTTGCGCGGTCAGGCCGACGACTGCGATAGCGGTGGCGACGGGGGCTGATTGCACTTAGACCGGAGTTCGGCACGGCGCGCGACGTGTCCCGCGTCCAATCGCTTGCGGCGGCTTGCTACAATGCGGAGCATGAGCCGTTCACTCTCCCGACTACTGAACCGGATGAAGCGCGGCCGCGCTGCGGCGCCACCCTTTGATCGCCGGCGGCAGACGGGCATCTGTTTCTTTTACGGGCTCGGCGACGCTGACGCATTCCGCGATCGGCTGCGCAACGTACTGGTCGGGATTGTCCGGTCTCGGCTGGCGGTCGACGATCCGGCCTCGGCCACTCGGCCGCTGCTCAAACGCCCCGGTTGGCGACGGACCATGCGCACGCTGGAACCGGGCGACGTCGTGTTCCTGATCGATGCAATCGCCCTGGGCCCGACGTGGCGGTTGCACGATCGAACCTTCGAGCAGATGGCGAAGCTGAAGGCCCGGGTCGTCGTCGTCTTGTCCGATCACTCGACGATCGATCTTTCGGCCGGGCCCGGTAATGACGAGCTCGAACGCATTCGGCAGGAAGCGCTCGACGAATACCATCGACAACGGATCCGCGACGGCTTGGCCGTAGCTCGAGCAGCGGGCAAGCGTGTAGGTCGACCGCCGTTCGGTTGGCCGTGTCGCGATGGGCAAGTTGTTCCGCCGGCTGCGGACCTGGAGACGATCGGCGAAATCTGCCGCCGGGTCGAGCACCACGAGACGCTCCGAGCGATTCACGCGGACTTGCTTTGTCGCAGGATCCGGCGTGCCGACGGCGAGCGCTGGACGCTGCCCGCGGTGAGTGCGGCGTTTCGATACGGCATCGGTCTCGGCTGGGCCTCGCGCCGGCGACGGCCGTGGGACTTCGTGAAGGGCCGCGTCGCGTGCCGGGCGTGATCCCGGCGCCTTCGGGAATGCTGCCATTATAGAGACTGCCAACGAGTCCATGAAGAACGCCGCAGACACCAAATTGCGGCGGGCCACTTGATTCAAAATCTTCACTCGGCTCCAACGTCGGCTCCGGATACATACGGCCGATTCTTAATAAATGCGTCTCGATATATCTTGCGGTTTATCGTCGCATTACAATTTCCATCAGACCGAAGATTCGCCTGCGTCTTTGATAAGGACTGCTGCGATGCGACTAGTTGCCCTTCGTTTCGTCGTTCTGCTCGTCGCTTTGATTGTCGTCGGCTCGTTCACATCGGCGCTGTGCGCTCAGGAACCTCCCGCCGCTGCTTCAGGCGAAGCGGTGATCCCAGCGATCCTGGGTCGCACGGCTAAGGAGGCTCGAGCCGCTCTCACGGCGGCCGGCTTCGTGACGAAGTTTCAATTGGGAAAGCCGGCGGCTTCCGCCACGACCGCCTTAACCGTTTATGCAGTCGAGCCCGCAGTAGGACGTTCGTTGCCGCGCGGCTCGGTGGTGCTGATGACGTTGTATGCCGAGGCGACTCCGCTCGATCGTTCGTCGCAACTCGCGAACGATGGCCGTGTGCTGCGCTCCGACGCGACGAAGGTTCCGCTACTGATCGGGAAGTCGGCGGCGGAAGCGAAGGCGGCGCTTAAGGCGGCGGGACTCACAACTAAATTTCTCTTGGGAAATGCCGCCCCTTCGCCTGCGCAAAAATGGATCGTCTACGAGCAGCATCCTCGACCCGATGCCGCGCTGAAGTTCGGCGAACCAGTGGCGATCGTCGTCTATGCATCGTCCGCGAGTGTGACTAATCCGGAGCTTACGCAGGTTCGGGCATCGCCGCTCGTCGACGACGGCGAAGCGATCGTCGATGAACGGAGCGGAAGGCTGCTCGTCGCAGCGACCGACCTGCGCATTGCGGCCGGACGTATCTCGCTCGCCTGGATTCGGACTTGGGACGGAGTCGACTTTGCCGGCTCGCTCGGAGGGGGATGGCGACACAACTGGCAACGCCGACTCGACCGTTCGACCAAGCAAGCCACGATCTTGTCGTTCACGGGAAGCGTGACGTTCGAAGCGGATGCCGAGGCCGGCGGATACCGTGCAGCATCGGGAGATCGATTGACGAGCGACGGCGAGCGCTTCGTGTGGACGATGCCTGACGGGACCATCGAACGCTTCGATGCCCAAGGTCGGCTGGTCGAGCGCGACGAGAACGGCAGAGGGAAACTCGACGGCGGACTCGTCGCGCTCGAATACGACGCCGCAGGGAGACTCGTTCGACTTAACGGACCTTGCCGAACCACGCTCCAGCTTCGATACGATGCGCGCGGTCGTGTCGTCGCCGTTGAAAGTTCCACGGGGAGCATCGTTCGCTACGGCTACGGTCCCGAAGCAGCGCAGCCGATCGACGAACAAGCTGCAGAATCACTCTCAGTCGGATATGCGTATGACGCGGCAGGAGCGTTGACTCGGATCGATCATCCGCAATTCGGTACGACCGAGTTCGCTTACGATCCGCAAGGGCGAGTCCGTAGTCGAACATTCGCGGACGGTACGACCGAGACGTATGCCCGCGACGACGCGACGAAAACACTTCGTAGAACCGACGGCGCAGGACATGATACGACGACCGTGTGGAGCGTCGATGGTCGCCGTGCCGAGGTGACGGATCCGCTCGGCAACAAGTCCACGCTCGAATACGACGCCGCGGGGCGTGTGACGGCGCTTGCCGGTGCGACGGGCGTGAGTTTGCGGAACAGCTACGATGCGCAAGGACGGTTGCGCAGCGTGACCGAGCCGGCGACGGGAACGACCCGTTTCGAGTATCTTGGCGAGTCGTCGCTGGTCGCTGCGATCGTACCGGCCGACGGTCGACGACAGACGATGGAATACGACGATCGACGCCGGCCGACGCGGATCGTCGACTCGTTCGATCCCGCCAACTCGGCCACGTTCACATACGATGCCGACGGACAAGTCGCTTCGCTCGTTTACGGCAACGGCCGCAAACAATTCTTCATGTACGATGCCTCCGGCCGGCGCGAGTCGGAGCGCGACGGCGAGGGAAGCGTCCGTCGCTTCGCATACGACGCGCGGGGCAACCCGACTCGCGAAACCGATCCCGCCGGCGGTGTCACGCTGAGTACTTACGATGCGCAAGACCGACTGCTCAGCGTTACCGATCCCATGGGCGCCGCCGTTCGTTACCGATATGAGCAGGGAAAAGGCCGACGCGTCGTTCACGAGACCGATCCACGCGGCGGAACGACGCGAACCACTTTCGATCTGCGCGGGCGAGTGAGCGCCGTTGAGGATCCGAGCGGAGGAGTCGTACGCTATGCTTATGATCCGGCCGGCAGATTGTCGCAAGAGACCGACGCGCTTGGTCGAGTTTTCCGTTACGAGTACGATGCCGCCGGGCGTCGGACGGTCGAGATCGATCCGCTCGGCAGGAAAACGGCGACCGCCTACGACACACAAGGGCGCCCGATTCGGATAACGGTTCCCGACGGGAGTTCGACCTCCTACGAATACTCGTCGGCCGGTCGGCTTGTGAAAAGTATCGACGCGTCGGGCATCGCGACTACATACGACTACGATGCCACCGGCCGTATGAGCAGCCGCACGGAAGGAAAGCGGAAGACGAACATCGAATACACCTTGAGCGGCAAACCGCAGCGCATCGTTACGCCGCCAAGCCCAGTCGATACCCGCGAATACGATGAGGCCGGAAATCTCATGAGTGTGCGTCGCGGCAATCGGATCGTCGCGACCTATCGCTACGACGGCTCGGGCCGATGCGTTGAAGAGAAGCATCCGACCGGCTTGCGGATGAGTTACGGATACGATGCGGTAGGCCGCCTCGCAACCAAGAAAAACAATCTCGGCGTCGGCGAGGAGTTCACGTACGACGCCGCCGGACGATTGACGAAATCAAGCGATGCCGGCGCCTCCGGAACGACGTACGGCTACGATTCGGCGGGCAATCTGCTGAGCGTTACGAATCCTCTCGGCAAGTCGACGCAACGAACGTACGACGCGCTGGACCGGCAGATCTCCGTCGCTACACCGGTCGGAGATCAAGCACGCTACGAATACGACGCGGCCGGACGTCTGACGACGGCCTACCATCCGGCCGGAGGCAAGACTCAATTCGCTTACGATCCGTTGGACAACGTCGTGAACTCGGTTCGTCCGGACGGCGGCAAAACCGTTTCGTCGTTCGATGCCGCGGGTCGACGAGCAAGCACGACCGACGCCAAAGGACAAGTTACGAAATACCATTACGACCAAGCAGGGCGGATCGTACGAAAAGAGCTAAGCGACGGAAAGGTCGTTCACTCTCGGTACGATGCAGTCGGTCGTTTGACGGAACTCGACGACGGCAGTTTTCCGATACGTTACGAATACGACCAAGCCGATCGAGTCGTGCGCATCGAGTATCCGACGATAAAGCGCTCGCTCGGGTATGAATATGATCCGGCCGGACGCTTGATTCGCTTCACCGATCCGGCGGGCCGAGTCGTGACGTACGAATACGATGAAGCGGATCGGATGACGAGCATTCAGCCGGCCGACGGCGGCGCGATACGATTGAGCTACGACGAAAAGAATCGACGAACGGCGGCTCATTATCCGAACGGCGTGGAAGTTCGTTGGGAGTACGACGCGCTCGACCGACCGTTGCGCCTCACCTATGTCGATGCAAAGAAGAAAATGATCGCCGGCTGGACGTATGCCTACGACGCAGCCGGCAATCGGACGATGAGCAGCGAGGTCGATGGCCCGACGGCTCGCTATCGCTACGACGACGCCAACCAATTGATCGAAGAGAGCGTCGGCGATGGTCCGGCCGTTCGATACGCGTATTCGGCCGGAGGAAATCGGAGCTCGCTGACGACTTCGGATGCGAAGGTCGAGTACCGCTACGATCCTGCCGATCGATTGCTGAGTGCCGGCAAGGAGACTTTTCTTCACGATGCCAATGGAAACTTGATCGAACGCCGAGGCCCTGACGGCACGATCCGCTACGCTTACGATACGGAAGACCGATTAGTGCGGGTCGAGCTTGTCGACGGAAAGAAGATCGAATACGGCTACGCCCCGACGGGCGAACGGATTTGGCGTCGCGATGCGCGCGGCATCAAGCATTTCGTCGGCGACGGCACGCATCTCTTGGCGGAATTGGACGGCGAGCTCAAGGTCACGGCGTCGTTCGTGCATGGTCCCGACGTCGATCAACCTTTGGCGATGTCGCGCGACGGAAACTGGTCGTATTTCCACGCCGATCGACTCGGCAGCGTCCGCCGCCTGACGGACGCCGCGGGTACCGTCACCGTAGCCCAAGATTACGACCCTTTCGGCACGCCGCGCAATACGACCGGTCAAGCGATCGCGCCGTTCAGCTTCGCCGGTCGAGAATACGATACCGCGACGGGGCTCTACTACAACCGCGCGCGCTATTACGACCCGCGACTCGGACGGTTTCTCTCGGAAGATCCCGCGGCACCGAGCCTCGTAGAGCCTCGGACGTTGAATCCTTACTTGTATGCGCTGAACAATCCGCTGGAGCTGGTCGACCCTTGGGGAGCAGAGGGATTGAGAGTCAACATGCTGAAGGGAATGGGGCCGTCTCCGACGCAATTACCTGTCGGGCTCGATCCCACTGCGAAGATCCACCATTTCACGAATCCCGAATTCAGTGGGGCGGTGGTCGGTGCGGCAGCGAAAGGACAAGGGATCGTGCCGCGCGGCGGCGACATGCACGTGACGACACTTGCGCCGGGATCAGGCAATCGCTTTCCGACGGGAATCGGCACGCCGAAGGTGGCGACCAATTCGTTCAACGCGCCGGCCGGAGACTTGGCGAAGGCCGGTAACGTGATCGAACTCAACCCACATCCACCGCTTGGCGCACCGCCGGGATCGGCTTTGATCTTGAAGCCGCCGCCGGGAGAAAAGGAAATTCGACTTCCTCGCTCGACGCGCGGCGGCGGCGGTTATGGGGGCCCGAACGGCGGCGCGAGAGGTCGCGGCGGGTTCATCGCGGTGAGCGTCGGCGGGCCGGCGGATGCCCTACGCGGCATCGGAAAAGGAGGCTTGATCGTTACGGCGCTCAATGGAGGAATGGATGTCGCCGACCTTTACAACGGCCGGACGACTCCGGGCGCGATCGCCGAGCGCTATAAGGATGGGCTCGTCGAAAGCGGTAAATGGGCCGTGGGGGGCGGAGTGCTCGGAGGGATCGCCGGAGGATTGATCGGCGGTGTGTTGACGGGAGGGCCCGGCGTATTTCCGGGCATGGTGGCCGGCTCGCAATGGGGTGCCGCCGGCGGCACCGCGGTCGTGACGATCAAAGGCATACCGGCGACCGGCGAGCGGCTCGGGAAGTTTTTAGGAGACAGCCCCGATAGTGCGCCGGTCGAGCCTGGTCCGCGCTTCGCCGAAAACGACGGCTGGGGCGATATACCGCAGTTACCGAATTTCGGCCTGCTCCCCTCGTTGCCGGAGTTGTTGTTCGATCCCGATGCCGATCTCGCTCGCCGTGCTCGTGAGGCGGCTTCCGAGTCGGAAATCGTCGATCAAGCGCGCGGCATCGACGAAAAATTTCGCCAAGCCGAAGCGGCACGCAATGCCGACAACTTCGGTCGCAGTTCCGGTGGCTACGGAGGATATGGAGGGGGCGGGAGCGACGTCGATTGGCGTGCCGTCGGAGAAGCCATCGGAAATATTTTCGGCGGCAGCGGGGGCGGCGGAATGGGACGACATCATTAATCAGCGTTGAAGGATCGAGCTTCCATGCGAAATTCTGCGAAGATCTCGGCATTGATCCTGTTCATCGTCGGAGCCCGCTCGGCGATGCCGTCGGCACGGGGAGAAGAACTCCTCGGCAAAGTCACGGCCGTTGCCGATCGCGACGTGACGATCAGCGTAGCAGCGAAGGATCAGGCACGAGTCGGCAACCGTGTCGAGATCTTTACCGTCATACCGGAACTCGGCGAAGAAGCCGCGGTCGCCGTCGGTAAGGTGTCGTCCGTGGCGAGCGACTCTCTGCGCGCGACGATCGACGAGGCGACGTCGCAAGTGATCGTCGGGCAGAGCGCACGGATCGTGGTTCGAGCCGCCGAAGCCATGCCCGCCGCGGTGCCGAAGACTCCCCTTCCGAATTTGCTGACGGAAAATAATGCGCCGACGAATGCGGTTTCGAATTCTGCGGCGGACGCGACTACGAAGAGCCGCGTTTGGCTCGGCGCGCATGTTCGTCGAGGGACGACGGAGGAATGCCGCAAAGCGGGCTTGCCGCGCACGATGGGCTTGGTCGTACGCTTAGTTTATCCCGGAAGCCCTGCGGAGGATGCCGTCTTGAAGGTCGGCGACGTACTGGTGCGAGTCGACGATATCTGGTTGGAAACATTTGAAACGTTGACGCGGCGATTGGCCCAAGCGCGCGCGGAAGATCGCATTCGGATCACGTTCGTTCGCCAAGGCAAGCGCGCGGAGGTCGCCGTCCTTCTTAAGCCGCGACTTGCCGACGAGCGCTTCATCGAACTCGCTCAAGCACCTGCCGCCGCCGGCGTTCCTTGGGCACAATACGACTTGGGAAGAATCTATCGCGACGGCTTGGGAACGAAGAAAGACGATGAGCAAGCGGCCGCCTGGTTTCGCAAAGCCGTCGATCAAGGCGAGCCGGTCGCGGCGGTGGCTTTAGCCGAACTCTATCGCACGGGGCGAGGCGTGAAAAAAGATCTCGCCGAAGCGATCCGTCTCGCGCGTGGCGCCGCCGAGCAGGGCGAACCCTCGGGCATGGTAATGCTCGGTGATTTCTATGCTCGAGGAGAAGGCATGCCCCGCGATCCGGCGCAGACTTTCGAGTGGTATCGCCGGGCCGCCGACGCCGGCTATGCACAGGGCTACTACGGCACTGCGCTCTGCTACATCAACGGCACCGGCACTACGAAAGACGAACGCAAGGGGGCCGAATTTCTGCACACCGCCGCGCAGCTCGACCATCCGGAATCGTCGCTCTTGCTGGGGCAGTTGTTCTCCAGCGGGCGCGGCGTTCCCGTCGATCACGCCAAGGCGGTCGAATATTATCGGCAAGCGATCGCGCGCGGAGCCGCGCAAGCCAAGGTCGAGCTCGCAAAAGCCTATCGCGATGCGCGCGGGGTCGAGCGGAACGGACCGGAAGCGGTGCGACTCTTGATCGAAGCTACCGAAGAAGGTGTGCTCGATGCCTACATGTATTTGGGAGTGATGCACATCTTGGGAGAAGGAATCCCTAAGAATCAGGAACAAGCGTTGAAGTGGTATCAAGCCGGAGTCGAGAAAGGTTCCGCCGCCTGTCAGCATAGCTTAGGAGTCGTGGCCCGCGACGGCATCGGCGTGCAAGCCGACACAGCGACCGCGATGCAATGGTTTCAACTCGCCGCCGATGCCGGATATGTCGCCGCGTTCAATGAATTGGGCGTGTTCTATGAAAATGGGCGATCGGTTCCGAAAGACTACGGAAAAGCGATGGAGAACTATCGTCGCGCGGCCGAGGCCGGTTCGGCGGAAGCACAATGCAACGTGGGGCGCATGATCGCGTTAGGATTAGGAGTGCAGCAGGCCGACAACATCGCGATCGACTGGTTTCGCCTTGCTGCCGCACAACGCTTGCCCCATGCACAGTACTCTCTCGGCTATATGTATGAGACGGGGCGCGGAGTTGCTGCAAGTCGAGTCGAAGCGCTCGCTTGGTATTTGCGAGCAGCCGATCAGGGATATGAGCCCGCCAAGGCTTTGCTGCGCTCGAAGGGCGTTAAACAGTAAATGCTGCGTCCGACGGCTGAAGCTTATTCGCATCGGAACGACCATAGTGCGGTGTTTCAGACGCCCCCACGTTCCGCACGAGACATGAGTTGACGTGTGCTTACGAGCGATAATCCACTTCTCGTGTCGCGCTCGGCAGTGGGGACGGTGCTGTAGCGTTTTTTCGGAGCCTGGGAATCACGAGACGAAAAGCGACGCTACAGCACCGGGTGTTAATTTGCGTAAGAGGATTTTGCACAAGGGAGATGAGGGTGGGAACAATCATCCCAAAGCCGATTCGCCACGGAATGACGGCATTTTCCCCGGCGTGGAACCAAAAAGTTGGCCGCGCTGGTAAAATGTGCGCGATTCGATTTCGGGTAGGCGACTGATCCTCGCCGAACGACTGATCGGAGCTTCGGTTCTCAACTCTCAACCGCCGCGGCTCCGATCGGTCGGCCCGTCACTTTCGGTTGAGGCTCCGATGGCGAAGAAAACCCGCGCTGCCGCTCGTACGAAACCGGGTGCTGACGAACCGGCGACACCTGCGGAAATCTCACCAGCGGCAGGGCAGGGGCGGCTACGAATCAAGAAACCTAGCCGCACGGCGATCGAGGTCTCTCGCGATATCCTCGCGGAAGCAGCCCATGACGCCGACGACGAACCGGTGTCGACCGAAGCCGAAGAGCAGCGCGCGGCAACCGAGCGAGAAGCTGCCAACCCTTCCGCATTGATCGCGTCGATGATGTCGGAGCGCGACGAGCGCGACTCGAAACTAAGGGGGCTTGGAATACTTCCTGGTCGCGACGCTTATAGTTCATGGACGTCGCCGATCTATCCGACCGCAGTGAACGCGTCGTCGGTCCTCGAATGGATCGATGAGCTCTTTGAATTGCTTGACAGTTCAGGTTTAGAACTGATGGCCGTCGAATTCGGCGACATGGGGTCATCGCTTCCGGCCGATTGTGCCCGCGACGCGTGGGCTATTATTCAACGGCTATGCGAGTTGCGCATCTGCGATATCGGCGTATTGAAGACTACTCCGAGCGCTGAAGAGTATGCGCAGATGGATTGGGGAGCCGGGCGTTTAGAATTGTTGCGGTGCCGATCGGTCCTAACGGGGCCGACGATCGCCATACCCGCAGCAGACGAGAGAAACACGTTTTCTAAATCAGCACCGCAACCTCTTGTCGAGTTACGTGGTCGGGGCCAACGTCCGCTCGTTTGCGGTCGCGAAGTGAGTATTTTAACGCCAGCCTACTACAAAGCCGTGCAAGCCTTGGTTGACGCAGGACCTGACGGGCTACTACATCCGGAGCTGCAGCAAAAGGGAGGCAGCGAAGCGCCTAAGTATTTGGCCTTTCTCGTTGGACAGCGAGACAAGAACCCGCCAGATTTTCTGAAAGGGGAAGACGTATCTCTTTGGAAAAGAGGGATACGAATGGCGCAAAAGGCGGGTCGGGGTTACGCAATCGAGTATCAGAATATCGATATTCGCCCAGCGCACGCCTAGCGCACGCTCAATCATTGATTGAGCAAAGATGATGGAATCAGTCGCAGACCTTGTCATCCGCCATCACCTGCGAGGATACCCATGCACACCACGTCTTCCGCCTCCCTAGCTAATGTCGACGCTCTCAGTATCGAGGCCGACCCGCTCGAACCGATCCGTGATCCCCTGCGGCGAGAGGGCTGGACCCCGTCCGACAGCACGATCTGGCGCCTATGCCTAAAAGGCAAGCTCCGGCATGTCCGCCTCGGAAACAAGCTTTGGAACCGCGCGTCATGGGTGCGGGCATTTCTTGATGCCCGCACAGGCGGCAGCGACCAGGCCGTAGCGACCGCCGTAAAGGTTGAGACGCCTAAGCAGCGTGCCGCCGCGATTTCCCGCGCCGAGCGCGAGCTCGCAGCCGACTAGACACCATCAGCTGCGACCGAGCCGCGCAAAAAAGCCGCGGCAAGTGCTTCACACACCGGCCGCGGCGAGTATCAAAGGACCCACGAATGTTATCAGATAGTAATCGCTATTTCTATTCCGACGATCGCCGCAGCCGCAATGAGTCAGCGCCCGAGGGACGACCGATCCCTGCCGACCCCGTCCATATCGGCGAGGTGCTCCGAGAGCTACTGCCGATCATCCTCGGCCGCAAGAACACGATGCGCGACCCGCGCAAGCGACGTGGCGCATGAGCGTCGGCACATCCGAGACTGCCGAGCAGGATCGCAGCGCGAAATGCCGTAGAGGCTATGTGCTGATTTACCGGAGCATCATCGAGTCGGCGGTGTTCCTCGATGCAGGTGTTTTCCGATTGTTCGTGCTGTTGCTCCTCAAGGCCTGCCACAAGCCGCGAGAGGTGACGATTCGCACGGGCCGGGGAACAAAAAAGGTGCTGCTCGACGTCGGCCAATGCATCATCGGAACGCAAAGTTTGGCCGAAAAACTGCGGCACCCCAAAAGCACCATCCGAAGGTGGCTTGCCAAGCTAAAAGCGAACCAGCAAATATCGATCGAATCGGACCCCCATTATTCGATCGTAACCATTTGCAACTGGGCGACTTATCAGACGCGCAAAAAGAATCGCGGCGCAGCAACTAACGAAGAAAGCGGCTCGCCAACCGGCCCGGCAACCGGCGCAGCAACCGGACCCAAACAAAGAATTAGTAACAAAGAATTAGGAAACAAAGAGAGAGAGGCCGCCCGAGGGCGACCCTCCAAAGGCACCTAAGCCAATCCGTCTTTCCATCCCTCCGACGATTGAACAAGTCGCCTCATTCTGCGCTGAGCGTCGTAACGGCATCGACCCTCAACGGTTCCTCGATCATTACGAGTCCACCGGCTGGATGCGGGGGAAGAACAAGATCAAGGATTGGCATGCCGCGATTCGCACCTGGGAATCAAACGATCACGCGAAAGGAAGCCCGACGAATGGCACCGCACGACCCGCCGAGCATTCTCCGACTCGCCCGCGAAGTGGACGCTACAGCGATCCGAACAAATTCCGGAATCCGGCGCCTGAGGCTGGTTCCCGAAAACCGCCGGCTGATGCCGCATATC